>NZ_JBQCGC010000108.1:0-3966 GCF_051956055.1 Amnibacterium sp. | reverse complement strand
CCGTGCTGCAGCCGCTCCTCCCGCGCCCGCGCGGTGAGGAAGATGTTGTAGTCGACGCCGAGCGCGACCAGGAACAGGAACGCGAACAGCGGCACCTGCACGTCGAAGCCGGGGAAGCCGAACACGTGCTGGAACAGCAGGTTGCCGAGCCCGAGGCTCGCGAGGTAGGTCGCGAGCACGCTGGCGAGCAGCAGCACCGGCGCCACGAGCGACCGGAGCAGCAGCGCGAGGATCAGGAACACGACCGCGAGGATCGCGGGCACCACGACCGCCTGGTCGTGCCGCTGCGCCTGCTGCTGGTCGTAGGCCGTCGCGTCCGTGCCGCCGACGAGCGTGTCCGCCACACCGCCGCCCGCCGCGGCGAAGCGGGCCCGGAGGTCGGCGATCGAGGCGAACGCCGCGTCACCGGCCGGCGCGCCGTCGAGCCGCAGGTCGAGCTCCGTCCTGCCGTTCGCCGTCGCGCCCGGGGTGACGGAGGCCACGCCCTTCGTGTCCTTCGCGATCGTCGCGGCCCGATCGGCGACCCCGGACGGCGCCAGCACGATGGTCTGCGCGGCGACCCCGGGCGAGAACGCCTTCGCGAGGACCGCCTCCGCCTGCACGCTCTCCGGGTTCCCGAGCAGCTGCTCGGTCTGCGAGAGCCCGAACCGGAAGCCGATCAGCCCCGTTCCCATCGCGACGACGGCGAGCAGCGCGACCGCGGCGACGGTCCGGGGGCGCTTCGCGACGCGCCGGCCGATCGCGGTCCAGACGCCGCGCTCGCCTGCGCGCTCCCCGCCCTCCCTGACCCGCGGCACGAACGGCCAGAACAGCCCGCGGCCGAACACGACGAGCGCGGCGGGCAGCCAGAGCACGGCGGCGAGGATCGCGATCGCGACGCCGATCGCGCACGCGACGCCGAGCGCCCGGTTCCCCGCGAGCTCGCCGAGCAGCAGGGTCAGCAGGCTGAGCGCGACGGTGCTGCCGCTCGCCGCGATCGTCGGGCCGGCGGACCGCAGGGCCACGCGCATCGCGTCGTGGTGGTCGGGACGCCGATGCAGCTCCTCCCGGTACCGGGAGATGAGCAGGAGCGCGTAGTTCGTCCCCGCCCCGAACACGAGCACGGACTGGATGCCGGAGATCGACGCGTCGACCGTCACGCCGAGCGGACCGGCGAGCGCGGCGACGACGATCCGGGCGAGCCCGTCCGCGGCGCCGACCACGACGAGCGGCACGATCCAGAGCAGCGGGCTGCGGTACGTCACGATGAGCAGGAGCGCGACGACGGAGGCGGTGACGAGCAGCAGCCGCAGGTCCGCCCCGGCGAACGCGTTCGCGATGTCCGCCTGGAAGCCGACCGGCCCGGTCAGCCTCGCGGTGAGCCCGGACGGCAGGTCGGTCCTGGCGATCGCGCGGATCCGGGTCGCGACGGCCTCGGGGTCGTCCGTGACGGGCTTCGCCTTCAGCGGCACCGCCACCACGGCGACCGTGCCGTCGGCGCTCAGCTGCGGGCGCACCGCCTGCGGGACGACGGAGCGCTCCGCGAGCGCCGCCGATCGGGCGTCGATCGCCGTGCGGTCCGCGCTCGTCAGGCCCGTCGAGCGGTCGTAGACGACGAGCGCGACGGTCCGGTCCGCGCCCGGGAACTGCTTCAGCAGCGCCGCGACCCGCTGCGACTCCGCGGAGGCGGGCAGCCCCGTCGTCGGCGATGACGCGCTCCCGCCCGACGGCAGCAGCGCGAACAGCGCGCCGACCACGACCAGTCCGGCGACGAGCGCGATCCACGCCGTGCGTCGTCCGGAGAGGAAGCCTGCGATCCGATCCATGTCGACCCCCGTTCCTTCGGGCATCGAACTATACGGCGTCCGACGGATCTTCGGCCAGAGCCCTCGGTCCCTCCGTGGACGGATTCAGCCCGCACGGGTTGTTCGGGGCCGTGGCGCGACGTACGGTGCCTTCTTCCTCCATCGAAGGAGCGGCCCATGGACTCGGGCAGCGGCGCCGTCGCCGCGCTTCCCGCCGATCAGACGCCTGCGGGGTGGTCCGACCACGCGAGCGCCTACGACGTCTGGTTCGCTCCGGTGACCGCCCGGTTCGCCGCCGACGTGGTCCAGGAGCTCCGCCTCGGCCCCGACGTGCGCTTCCTCGACGTGGGCGCCGGGACGGGCTCCCTCACGATCCCCGCCGCGGCCACGGGCGCCGACGTGCACGCGGTCGACTTCGCGCCGGGCATGATCGCCCGGCTCCGCACGAATCTGGCCGCCGCACGGCGCGCCGCGCACACGGCGGTGATGGACGGGCAGGCGCTGGGCTTCGGCGACGGCGCCTTCGACGCGGCGGCCTCCCTGCTCGGCCTCGTCTACTTCCCGGATCTCGCCGCAGGCGCCCGGGAGCTCCGGCGGGTGCTGCGCGCCGGCGGCCGCGTCGCGGTCGTGACCTGGGGGCCGGGCGGGTTCGCCGTGCGCCGGATGGTGCTGGAGGCGCTGCAGCGCGTCCTGCCGGCCGAGCGGTTCGATGAGCCGCTGCCCGCCCTCCTGCGGCTCACCGACCCGTCGAGGATCGAGCAGCTGCTGCAGGACGCCGGGTTCGCGGATGTGCGCGTGCGCACGCTCGAGCACACCTGGCCGGTGCCGGACCCGAAGGCGCTCTTCCTGTCGCTGCCGACGTGGGCCGCGTCGATGCGGTCGGTCTTCCAGCGGCTCGAGCTCGAGCTGGACGGGCTGAACGAGGCCGCGGCCGAGTTCGCGAACCTCCTGCGTGAGCGGTCGAGCGAGCACGGCTTCCCGGTCCAGATGCTCCTCGCCACGGGGAGCCGCTGAGCGGGCGCTATCGGCGCCGCGTCGCCTCCCGCTCGGACCGGAGCATCCAGATCGCGTGCTCGACGGTCGCCTCCACGGTCCAGACGGCGGCGCCCGTCTCGGGTCCACGGAGCGCGGGCACCCGCGCGACCTCGTACGCGAGCGGCTCCGCCAGGCGGATGCGCAGCCGCCGGTCCTCGTAGTCGAGGCCGCGCCACTGCGACTCCTCGAGGTAGAGCGGGAGGAGCAGGAGCACCGCGCCGGCGTCCGCGACCCGCGCCGCCGCCCCGCGCGCGTCGAACTGCCGCTCGAGGGCGAGGAGCGCCAGCTCGGGCTCGCCTAGCACGAGCGCCGCGTGCTCGTCGAGGCACGCGAGCAGATCGTCCTCGGCCCGAAGGAGGCGCTCCGTCCGCCTGCCGGTGACCCCGCGCCGTTCGACGCCGAAGAACCGCCGGATCACCTCGTCCGCCCTCGGCACCTCGCGCCCGCCCGCCATGGAGGGAGTCTGGACCACGCCCCTGACGGCGGCTCCCTGCTGAGGAGGGCGCCGCGGCGGGATCAGGCGGTCGGGCCGGACGGCAGCCCGAGCGCGGGCAGCACGATGCCGTCGATCAGGCCGACGAGGAAGTCGCGGTCGACCGGCTTGCGCTGCACGAGGGTGCGGTAGGCGGTCATCGACGGGCCGATGTGGGCGATCGTGTCCACGTCGGCCTCGACCCGCACCTCGCCCCGGGCGATGGCGCGTTCGATGAGCATCCGGTTCAGCCGGGCGCGCGGCTCGGTGATCGCCTCGTTCACCGCGTCGGCGAGCTGCGGGTCGCGGGACAGCATCGACACGAGGCCGCCCATGACCTGCATCTTCCGCTCCGCCTCCTCGAGCGAGTGCGGGCGGATGAGCGCGACGAGGTCGCCGCGGAGGGTGCCCGTGTCGGGCAGCTGGTCGATCGACGACTGGGCCTGCTTCATGCACGCGACCGCCTCGATCACGAGGTCGGCCTTCGACGGCCAGCGCCGGTAGAGGGTCGCCTTGCCGGCCTTCGCCCTGGTCGCGACCATGTCCATGGTCATCGCGTCGTACCCGGACTCCGCGAGCACGGCGAGCGCGGCGTCGAGGATCTCGGGGTCGCGCGTGTGATCGCGCTTGCGGCCGAGCCGCTGCGCCTCGCACTCCTCGCCCTGCACCGGCGCG
>NZ_JBQCGC010000107.1:0-6848 GCF_051956055.1 Amnibacterium sp. | reverse complement strand
CGATCCGAGGCCCGACGGCGGCTAGCGGCGGAAGCGCTGCTCCTGCTTGATCCTGCTCGTGAGCTCGGTGACCTGGTTGTAGATCGAGCGCCGCTCCTTCATGAGCTCGCTGATCTTCTTGTTCGCGTACATCACGGTGGTGTGGTCGCGACCGCCGAACAGCTGACCGATCTTCGGCAGCGACAGGCTCGTCAGCTCGCGGCACAGGTACATCGCGATCTGCCTGGCCGACGCGATCTGCTGCGATCGGCTCGCGCCGAACAGGTCGTCGGTCGAGAGCTTGAAGTAGGAGGCGACGGCCTCGATGATGTCGCCCGGCGCGATGACGTTGTCCTCGTCGAGCGTGATCAGGTCCTTCAGCACGGTCTGCACGAGCGCGAGATCCACGGGCGCCCGCGTCAAGCTCGCGAACGCGGTGACCCGGATCAGGGTGCCCTCGAGCTCCCGGATGTTGCTCGAGACCTTCGAGGCCATGAACTCGAGGATGTCGTCGGGCACCTGCAGCTGGTCGTTCTGGGCGCGCTTCCGGAGGATCGCGATGCGGGTCTCGAGATCGGGCGTCTGGACGTCCGTGATGAGCCCCTGCTCGAACCGGGACCGCATGCGGTCCTCGAAGCCGGTCAGCTGACGCGGCGCGAGGTCCGAGGTGATGACGACCTGCTTGTTGTGGTCGTGCAGCGTGTTGAAGGTGTGGAAGAAGGCCTCCTGCGTGGAGTCCTTGCCCGAGAGGAACTGGATGTCGTCGATCAGCAGGATGTCGACGTCGCGGTACCGGGCCTGGAACTGCTGGGTCCGGTTCGTCGCGATCGAGTTGATGAAGTCGTTCGTGAACTCCTCGCTCGAGACGTACCGCACCCGGATGCCCGGGTAGAGCCCCATCGAGTAGTGCCCGATGGAGTGCAGCAGGTGCGTCTTGCCGAGCCCGGAGTCGCCGTAGATGAAGAGGGGGTTGTACGCCTTCGCCGGCGACTCCGCCACCGCGAACGCGGCCGCGTGCGCGAAGCGGTTCGAGGCGCCGATGACGAAGGTCTCGAACGTGTAGCGCTCGTTGAGCCGGGACTCGGTGCCGGCCGTGACCACCGGCACCTCCGGTGCGGCCTCGACCTGGGCTGCGGTGGCGCGCGCCGGTGCTGCGGACGCCGCGGGCGCGGGAGGCGGCTCGGCCGAGCCGTACTGCGGAACGATGTCGGGGTTGACGGTCACCGCGAAGGTGTGGATCTCGAACTCGTCCTCGAGGCCGCCGATGGCCTCCGCCAGCGGGAGGCGCCCGCGTTGCTCGAGCATCGACCGCGAGAAGTCGTTCGGCACCTCGAGGTAGAGGACGCCGGCCATGACGCCCTTCGGCTCGACGAGGTTGATGAAGCCCTGGAGCTGCGGTCCGACGCGGGAGTCGTTCGCGAGGGCGACCCGGATCCGGCCCCACGCGTCCACGGCGACCTCCGTCATCGGCTCCTCCCTCCCCACTGGACTCGGCGTGCATCACAGAAGCCGAGCGCGCTGAAGCGCTGCGCGAGACCCGCGCTCCGTCGGGTACCGGGAGCGGCGAGGGCCAACCGTAACGCCCGTCTTCTTCTCCGAGCAAGTCTCCACAGGCCTTTTCCCGATGTGTGGAGAAACGCCGTGGACACGCCCGGAACGACGCGCCCAGACCTGGGGACAACGGAGAATCACACCTGTGGAATTCACCCCTCGTCCGAGGGGCGTCCGCTGCGTGGTGTACTGTGTTCCGGTTCCGCGGCGCAGTTCCATGCGCCCCACGACTTCTGCGCCGACCCGGGTTCTTCCGGGGGTTTCCGGTGCATCCGATCAAGAGGTGACCGCAGTGACGAAGCGCACGTTCCAGCCGAACAACCGCCGCCGCGCCAAGGTGCACGGCTTCCGCCTGCGCATGCGCACCCGCGCCGGCCGCGCCATCCTGTCCGCGCGCCGCGCCAAGGGCCGCACCGAGCTCTCGGCGTAGGGGCGCGCCCCTCTCACCCGTGCTCGCCAAGGCGAACCGCATCGTCGCAGCGACGGACTACCGCGGCCTGGTCCGCTCCGGTCGGAAGGCGCGCGGGTCGCTGACCCTGGCCTACGGTCGTCGGTCCGAGCCGGGTTCCCCCATGCGGATGGGGGTCATCGTCGCCAGGAACGTCGGCAACGCGGTGGTGCGCAACCGGGTGCGTCGCCGGATCAAGGCGGTCGGCTGGTCGCTCGCGCAGGACGTGCGCGGGCTGGACGTCGTGTTCCGGGTCCTCCCCTCCGCGGCGGCCGCGGACTTCGGCGCCATCGACGGCGAGGTCCGTCGACTCGTCGCGAAGCTGCAGGAGCGGGCATGATCCCGCTGCTGCTCGCCCCCAGGAACGCGCTGATCGCCGTGCTCCGGGTGTACCGCGCCGTGATCTCGCCCCTGTACGGCGACGTGTGCAGGTACCATCCCTCCTGCTCCCGCTACGCCCTCGAGGCGGTGCAGCAGTCGGGAGTCGTCGTCGGATCAGCACTGGCGGTGTGGCGTGTGCTCCGCTGCAACCCGTGGTCGCGCGGAGGGGTCGACGACCCGCCACAGCGACTGCGCCCCTCGTACCGCATCACCACGCACGGCTTCGTGAGGCCTGCAGAGCAGCCGGGAGGCTGAACCGATGGACATCGCCGCCCTGTTCGGCTACGTGCTCTGGCCCTTCAAATGGGTCATCGAAGCGATCCTGGTCGGCTTCCACGCGTTCTGGAGCGCGATCGGGTTCGACCCCGCGGACGGCCTCACCTGGATTCTGTCGATCCTGGGGCTCGTCATCGTCGTGCGGTCGGCCCTCATCCCGCTCTTCGTGCGGCAGATCAAGAGCCAGCGCAAGATGCTCGAGCTCGCGCCCCAGCTGAAGAAGATCCAGGAGAAGTACAAGGGCAAGCGCGACCAGTTCTCCCGGGAGGCGATGAGCCGGGAGACGATGGAGCTCTACCGCCACCACGGTACGAGCCCCTTCTCCTCCTGCCTGCCGCTCGTCGCGCAGATGCCGATCTTCTTCAGCCTGTTCCAGGTGCTCGAGACCGCGCAGCGGGACCCGAAGGCCGGCGGCGTCGGACTGCTGACGCCGCAGCTGGCCGGCTCGTTCGGCGCCTCGAAGCTGTTCGGCGCGCCGCTGCACGAGACCATCGGGAGCGGGGTGAACGCCCTCGGCTCCGGCGGCACCGGCTCGGACCTGCTGGTGGTCGTCATCGGCATCTTCATGGTCGCCCTGATGACCGTGACGCAGTTCATCACGCAGCTGCAGATCATGTCGAAGAACGTCTCGCCGGAGACGAAGGCGAGCCCCATGTACCGGCAGCAGCGGATGCTGCTCTACGTCCTGCCGCTCGTCTTCATCTTCTCGGGCATCGCGTTCCCGCTCGGCGTGATGTTCTACTGGGTCTTCTCGAACCTGTGGACGATGGGCCAGCAGTTCGTCGTCATCCGCAACTCGCCCACCCCCGGCAGCGAGGCCGCGAAGGCGCGCGAGGTCCGGCTGGCCAAGAAGGCCGAGCGTCGGCGCGAGCGCACCGGTGAGCCCCTGGAGGCCCCGGAGATCGCCGCACCCCAGCCCAAGGTCAATACCCAGCGCAACCAGCCGGTCGGCAGGACGCGCTCGAAGCGGACGGGAGAACGACGGGCATGACCGACGAGCAGCGCGCGGCCGCACCCGTGGAGGACGACGTCGAGGGCCTGCAGGAGGCCCTGGACGACGCCTCCGGGGACGTGGGCGACATCGCCGCCGACTACATCGAGGAGCTCCTCGACATCGCGGACCTCGACGGTGACATCGAGATCGAGGACGAGGGCGGCCGCACGACCGTGAAGGTCACCGGTGGCGATCTCCGGCTGCTGTCCGGCCCCGCGACGGTGGGTGCGCTCCAGGAGCTGGCGCGCCTCGCCGTGCAGACGAGGACCGGCGGGTTCGCGCGGCTCACCCTCGACATCGGCGGGAGCCGCGATCAGCGCTCCCGCGAGCTCGCCGCGCTGGTCGAGCGCGCCGCGACCGAGATCGCGGAGGGGGCGGCCGCGGTGCCGCTCGCACCGATGTCGTCCTACGAGCGCAAGCTCGTGCACGACCTGGCTGCCGAGCGCGGGATGCAGTCCCACTCGGAAGGCGAAGGCGGCGACCGGCACATCGTGCTGACCTCGGCGTGACCGGGCACCCCGTCCCCGACGCCGAGACCGCCCCGGAGGCGGAGCCGGCGGAGGCGGCCGCGGTGTTCGGCGACCGCCTGCCGGTCGTCCGCCGGTACGCGACCGACCTCGGCGAGCGCGGCGTCGTGCTCGGGCTGATCGGTCCGCTCGAGCCGGGACGACTGTGGTCCCGGCACGTGCTGAACAGCGGCCTGCTGGCGCCGTTCATCCCGCAGGGCGCGACCGTCGCGGACGTCGGCAGCGGCGCCGGACTGCCAGGGCTCGTGCTGGCCGCCGCGCGTCCCGACCTCCGGATGACCCTGATCGAGCCGATGGAGCGCCGTGTCGCCTGGCTCGAGGAGGAGCGGGACCGGCTCGGACTCGAGAACGTGGTCGTCGAGCGCGCGAGGGCCGAGGAGACGGCGCCCGGCCGGTTCGACGTGGTCACCGCCCGCGCGGTCGGCGCGCTGAGCGGCCTGCTGCCCATCACCGCGCCGCTCGGCCGACCGGGTGGCCTCCTGGCGCTCCTCAAGGGGGCGTCCGTGGAGGCGGAGCTGGCGAAGGCCGACAAGGTGGTGCGCCGCCTCGGGCTCCGCGACGTCAGGGTCGAGATCGCCGGACGCGGCATGGCGTCCCTGGAAACCCGAGTCCTGATGGCTACCCTGCCGAACTGACCCCTGTCCGGGGGATACCGCCAGGAGACTGAGGATCGAAGTGACACCCAGCTCAGCGCTCGACTCGCGAGGGTCGGGATTCGACGAGTCGACGCCCCTCGCCCGGGAGCTCGCGGACCTCACCGCACGCCGTGCCCGCCTGAAGGGCAACGCCCTGCCCAGGCCGCGCGCGACGCGGGTGTTCACCGTGGCGAACCAGAAGGGCGGCGTCGGCAAGACGACGACGACCGTGAACCTCGCCGCTGCGCTCGCCAAGTCCGGCATGCGCGTGCTCGCGATCGACCTCGACCCCCAGGGCAACGCCTCCACGGCGCTCGGCGTCGAGCACCGGCACGACACCATCAGCGTCTACGACGTGATCGTGGGCGACGCACCCCTCTCCGACGTGGTGCAGAAGAGCCCGGAGTTCGACTCCCTCTGGTGCGCCCCGGCCACGATCCACCTCGCGGGCGCCGAGATCGAGCTGGTCTCCCTCGTCGCGCGCGAGCAGCGCCTCCGTACGGCGCTGAACGCCTACCTCCAGTCCGCCGACGAGCCGTTCGACTACGTGTTCATCGACTGCCCGCCGTCGATCGGGCTCCTCACGATCAACGCCTTCGTGGCGGCGACGGAGGTCCTGATCCCGATCCAGTGCGAGTACTACGCGCTCGAGGGGCTCTCGCAGCTCCTGCGGAACGTGGATTTGATCGAGAAGCACCTCAACCCGCAGCTCACGGTCTCGACGATCCTGCTCACGATGTTCGATGCGCGGACCAGGCTCGCGAACGACGTCGCCGAGGACGTGCGCAAGCACTTCCCGCAGCAGGTGCTCGGGAGCGTCATCCCGCGGGCCGTGCGCATCTCGGAGGCGCCGAGCCACGGGCAGAGCGTGATCACGTACGACCCGAACTCGCCGGGGGCGCTGTCGTACCTCGAAGCCGCTGGCGAGATCGCCCGCCGCGGAGCGGCCGCGTGAGCGCGCCCAGGACGTCGGGGCAGGCGGCCCCGGCGCGGCAGCAGCGGCTCGGCCGCGGCATCGGTGCGCTGCTCATGCCGGACGACGACCGGTCGCTCGAGCAGACGCGCCCCTCCGACGTCTACTTCGGACGCGCCGCCGAGGCCCCGGCCGACGATCTGCAGCCCGTGCCCGGCCTGCGGCTCGTCGCGCTCGTCCCGGACGACGTGCGCCCGAACCCGCAGCAGCCGCGTCGCGAGTTCGACGAGCAGGCGCTCGCCGAGCTGGTGCAGTCGGTGCAGGAGAACGGCGTCCTGCAGCCGATCGTCGTGCGCCCGCTGCCGAGCGGCGAGAGCGCGAAGTTCGAGCTCGTCATGGGCGAGCGCCGGCTCCGGGCGGCAAAGGCCGCTGGGCTCCGCTTCGTGCCCGCGGTCGTCAAGGAGACCGCCGACGACCAGATGCTGCAGGAGGCGCTCCTCGAGAACCTCCACCGCCTCCAGCTGACGCCGCTGGAGGAGGCGAGCGCGTACCAGCAGCTCATCGACGACTTCGGCATCACGCACGAGGAGCTCGGGATGCGCATCGGGCGCAACCGGACGACGATCACGAACACGATCCGGCTGCTGCGCCTGCCCGAGCACATCCAGCGGAAGGTCGCGGCCGGCGTCATCACCCAGGGCCACGCGCGCGCGGTGCTGTCGGTCGTCGACCCCGAGCTGATGGACCAGCTGGTCGACAAGATCGTCGCCGAGGACCTGAACGTGCGCCAGGCGGAGGCGGCGGCGATCCGCATGGCCGGCCCGACGAAGCCGAAGAAGTCCACCGGCCGTCGCAACGAGGGGCTCGACCACATCGCCGAGCGCCTGGGTTCGCGGTTCGACACCCGCGTGCGGGTGGACCTGAACGCGAAGAGCGGCCGCATCGTCATCGACTTCGGCTCGGTGGCCGACCTGAACCGCATCCTCGAGGACATCGGCGAGGAGAAGTGGGAGGAGGGCGAGGCGCGCGAGCGCATGCTCGCCCAGCGCACGGCGGCCCTCCGCCGCTCCTAGCCCCTTCGTGGGTGGGGGGGAAGGGGGGGGCCGGGGCCCGCAAAGGAGAAAAAGAAACAGGGGAGAGGCCC
>NZ_JBQCGC010000106.1:0-6960 GCF_051956055.1 Amnibacterium sp. | reverse complement strand
CACCGCGGTGCCGGCCTCGGCGGCGGGCACGACGAGCGCGAGCAGACGCTGAACCAGCTGCTCGTCGAGATGGACGGCTTCGACGTCAAGACGAACGTCATCCTGATCGCGGCGACCAACCGACCCGACATCCTGGACCCGGCGCTGCTGCGTCCCGGCCGCTTCGACCGGCAGATCGGTGTCGACGCTCCCGACCTGAAGGGCCGGCAGAAGATCCTCGAGGTGCACTCGAAGGGCAAGCCGCTCGCCGCGGGGGTGGACCTCGAGGTCCTGGCCCGCAAGACGCCGGGCTTCACCGGTGCGGATCTCGCCAACGTGCTGAACGAGGCTGCGCTGCTCACCGCGCGCAGCAACGCGCAGCTGATCGACAACCGGGCGCTCGATGAGGCCGTCGACCGCGTGATCGCGGGTCCGCAGCGCCGCAGCCGGGTCATGAAGGACCAGGAGAAGCTGATCACGGCCTACCACGAGGGCGGCCACGCGCTCGTGGCGGCGAGCCTCAACCACACCGACCCGGTGACGAAGGTCACGATCCTGCCCCGCGGCCGCGCGCTCGGCTACACGATGGTGCTGCCGCTCGAGGACAAGTACTCGGTCACGCGCAACGAGCTGCTCGATCAGCTCGCCTACGCGATGGGCGGCCGGGTGGCGGAGGAGGTCGTGTTCCACGACCCGACCTCCGGTGCCTCGAACGACATCGAGAAGGCGACGGGCACCGCGCGTCGCATGGTGACCGAGTTCGGCATGAGCGCCCTGATCGGCTCCGTCAAGCTCGGTGCGGCGTCCGGCGAGATGTTCCTCGGCCGCGACATGGGGCACCAGCGCGACTACTCCGACGAGCTCGCGGAGCAGGTCGACAAGGAGGTGCGCACCCTCATCGAGGCCGCGCACGACGAGGCCTACCAGCTCGTGCTCGAGAACCGTGCGGTGCTCGACCGGCTGGCGACCGCGCTGCTCGAGAAGGAGACGCTCGACCAGAACGAGCTGGCGGAGATCTTCAAGGACGTGAAGAAGCTGCCGCCGCGCCCGCAGTGGCTGTCGAGCGACCGTCGGCCGGTGTCCGACCTGCCCGCGGTCTCCGTGCCCAGCCCGAAGGCGCCGATCGACGCCGGCGCGGTCGATGGCGGTGTGGACTCGAACGGCGGTGCGCCGGCGCGGAAGCGCAGCCCGCGCATCAAGCCGCGTCCCGCCACGGCGTGATCGGGACGGCGGGGCGCACGCCTCGGCCGACAGGGGCTGATCCGCGGTGAAGCGGACCAGCCCCGTCGCGCTCGTCGGCATCGCGGTCGCCGGAGCGGCCATCGGCTGGCTGCTGCAGGTCGCCCTCACCTCCGGGGGTGCGCCGTCGTTCAATCCGCCGGCGACGCTGTACTCCGTCCTGTTCATCCTCGCGTTCGGGCTCGTGCTGCTCGGCCGCCCGGTCCGCCGGCTGGTGCGCGGCACTGCGAAGCGGCCCGTCGACCCCTTCTTCGCCATGCGGGTGCTCGTGCTCGCCAAGGCGTCGAGCCTCACCGGAGCGCTCCTCGTCGGCCTCGCCGCGGCGCTGCTCGGCTATGCGGTCACGCGGACGGGCAGCTTCGCGGTGCCCGCGTTCTGGCCCGACGTGCTGACCGGTGTCGGCGCGCTCGCGCTGTGCATCGCGGGGCTGGTCGTGGAATGGTGGTGCCGGCTCCCTCCGCAGGACCGCGCGGAGCAGCAGGGCAGCAGCATGGAGCAGCGATGACCACCCTCCCCCCGAGAGCGCTCGACGCGGGGCTCACCGGATGGCGGGGCGTTTCGCCCCGGCTCGTCTGGGTCGAGATCGCGACCGCGCTGCTCGGTGCGATCGGCGGCGGCGTGCTCGGCTGGTTCGTGCTCCTCGTCGTGCCCCTCGCCTGGGTCGGGCAGCTCGTGCTCGCCGCCGTGGCGGTGACGACCGTCATCCGGCTCGTGATCGCCCCCCGACGGGTCCGCGCCATCGGCTGGATCCTGCGCGAGGACGACCTCGTCGTCCGGCGCGGGATCCTGCTGTCCCGCCTGGTGGCGGTGCCGTACGGCCGCATGCAGCTGGTCGATGTGAACCGCGGACCCGTCGCCCGCCTCCTCGGTCTCGCCGAGCTCCGCCTGGTGACCGCCGCCGCGACCTCGGAGGTGACGCTGCCCGGCCTGCCGGAGGCGGAGGCCGCCGAACTCCGCGACGCGCTCATCGCGCGTGCGGAGGAACGGCGCGTGGGGCTGTAACGGCATGACGACTTCGGCGACGCCGCCGACGAGCCGCTACGTGGACGGCGCGTGGCATCGGCTCCATCCGGCCACCCCGCTGCTCCGCGGCGGGATCGGGTTGCTCGCGGTCCTCATCTACGTGGGCGGGAACCTGCGAGAGCGCATCGTCGCCTGGGTCTTCCACCTGCCTGACGTCGGTGGTGATCCGGTGGACGAGATCGGGCGGCACAACCTCGTGCTGCCGGCGACGCTGATCGTGCTCGGTGTGCTGGTCCTCGGGGTCGGGGTGTTCTGGCTGTCCTGGCGCAACAGCGAGTTCCGGATCGACGGCGACGCCGTGACGGTGCGCCACGGCATTCTCCTGAGGCGGGTGCGCACCGCCAAGCTCGACCGGATCCAGGGCGTGACGATCCAGCGCCCGCTCCTCGCGCGCATCGTCGGGGCCGCCCGGATCGAGCTCGACGTGGCCGGCCAGAACGCGAACGTCCGGCTCGAGTACCTCTCGAACGTCGCCGCGGAGAACCTGCGGCGCGACGTCTTCGTGCTCGCCTCCGGCCGGCGGGAGGAGCGCGCCGACGCGCCGCCCGCGGACGCGGAGACCGCCGTGCTCACCGATCCCGGTGTCCCGGTCGTCGTGGTGACGCCCGGCCGTGCCCTCGGCTCGATCCTCCTGTCCGAGACCGTCGTGGTGCTGGTGGTCGTCGCCGGTGTCGTCATCCCGCTGCTGACCGCGATCGGAGCCGGCCCGATCGCCGCGGTGTCGTTCGTCCCGCTCGTCATCGGTTCGGTCACCGTGCTCGCTCGCCGCGTCGGGCGGAACCTGCGGTTCTCCGTGGAGTCCACGCCGGACGGGGTCCGCGTCGCGAGCGGCCTCATCAGCACCAGCACGGAGGCGCTGCCGCCCGGGCGGGTGCACGCCCTCCGCATCGAGCAGCCGCTGCTGTGGCGTCCAGCCGGGTGGTGGCGCGTGTCCGTGAACCGCGCGGGGCATCGGGCCGGCCGCCGGAACGCGGAGGCGGAGCGCTCGCTCGCGCCGGTCGCGACCACCGAGGAGGTGCTGGCGCTCCTCCCGCTGCTCGTGCCGGATCTCGCGGACGACCGCGAGCTGCTCCTCGCCGGCCTCGTCGGCCGTGGCCACGGGGAGGACTTCACCCCGGCGCCCCGGCGAGCGCGCTGGCTGCGGCCGCTGTCGTGGCGGCGCACGGGGTTCCGCCTCACCGACGCGTCGATCATGGCGCGCGCCGGGTTCCTCCGGCGCGAGCTCGTGATCGTCCCCGACGCCCGCATGCAGAGCGTGTCGTTGCGGCAGGGTCCGCTGCAGCGGCTGCTCGGCGTCGCGACCGTGCACCCGCACGTCGTGTCCGGGCCGGTCCGCACCCGCCTCCACCTGGTGGACGCCGAGCTCGCGCAGCAGCTGTTCCGCGACCTCGCGGCGATCGGCGTGGGCGCGCGGCGCGTCGACGTGTCGCACCGCTGGCGCGAGGTCACCCCGTGACGGCCGCGGGCCGTCTCGGGGTCGGTGTGGTCGGATCGGGCCGGGTGGGTCCTGTGCTCGGCGCCGCGCTGGCGGGAGCGGGCCATGCGCTCGTCGGGATCACCGCCGTCTCGCAGGAGAGCCGCGATCGGGCGGACGCGATGCTCCCGGGCGTGCCGGTGCTGCCCGTGCCCGACCTGGTCGAGCGCAGCGAGCTCGTGCTGCTCGCCGTGCCGGACACGGAGCTGCCCGGCCTGGTCGAGGGCCTCGCGGAGGCGGGCGTCTGGGTCGCGGGGCAGCTCGTCGTGCACACCGCGCCCGCGTTCGGCACCGGTGTGCTGCTGCCTGCGGTGCGGCGAGGGGCGATCCCGGTCGCGCTCGCCCCCGCGGTGGCGTTCACCGGCACGAGCGTCGACTTGATGCGCCTCCGGGACGCCCGATGCGCCGTGACCGCTCCCGGACCGGTGCTGCCGATCGGGCAGGCGCTCGCCGTGGAGATGGGCTGCGAGCCGGTGGTCGTCGCCGAGGAGGACCGCCCGGCGTGGGCGGAAGCGCTCGAGGAGGCCGTGCGGCCTCTCGAGCGTGCCGTGCGGAGCGCCGCGGCCCGGCTCGGTCGCCTCGGCGTGCACGACCCGGAGGCGGTGCTCGGACCGGTGACCCGGTCCGCGCTCGACCGGGCGCTGGAACGGACCGGCCGGTCCGGAAGGGACGAGGACGAGGGATGACGACGACGATCACCACGATCGCGGAGGTGCGGGCAGCGGTGGGCGCCGCCCGATCGGCGGGGCGGCGGGTCGCGCTCGTCCCGACGATGGGTGCGCTCCACGACGGGCACCTCGCGCTCGTCGCTCGGGCGCGCGAGCTCGCGGATCTCGTCGTGGTGTCCGTGTTCGTGAACCCGATGCAGTTCGGCCCGAACGAGGACTTCGGCAGGTACCCGCGCGATCTCGACGCCGACCTCGCGCTGCTCGAGCACGCGGGCGCCGACGTGCTGTTCGCGCCTGCGGCCGACGAGCTGCTGCCGGAGGGGCGGACGCAGGTGCGCGTCGCGGCCGGCCCGGTCGGTGACGTGCTCGAGGGCCGCGTGCGACCCGGGCACTTCGACGGCGTGCTCACGATCGTGCTGAAGCTGCTGCACGTCGTCGGCCCGGACACGGTCGTCTTCGGGCAGAAGGACGCCCAGCAGGTGTTCCTGGTGCGGCGGATGGTCCACGACCTCGACGTGCCCGTGGTCGTCGAGACGGTGGACATCGTCCGCGAGGAGGACGGGCTCGCGCGCTCGAGCCGGAACCGGTACCTCGATGCCGCAGCCCGGCGCGTGGCCCGCGCGGTGCCGGCCGCGCTGGACGCCGCGGAGTCGTTCGCTGACCGCGACGTCGACGCGATGGTCGCCGCCGCGCAGAGCGCGCTGGCGGGGGAGGACGGCGCGGACCTCGACTACCTCGCGGTCGTCGACCCGGCCACGTTCCGGGCCGTCGACGACGGGTATCGTGGCCGTGCCCTCGTGCTCGTCGCCGCCCGGGTCGGCGGAACCCGGCTGATCGACAACCGGTTCGTCCACCTGGGCTGACGCCTGAGCGCCCGACCTCGATCCAGGAGTTCCGTGTGACGGACGCCGCCGACCTCGACACCAACGAGCAGCGCGAGGTCCGCCTCGCGAAGCGTGCCCGGCTGCTCGAGCGCGGTGAGGAGGCCTACCCGGTCGCCGTGCCCGTGACGGACTCGATCGCCGCGGTCCGCGAGCGCTTCGCCGACCTGCCCACCGACACGGCGACGGGGGAGACGGTCGGGCTCGCCGGCCGGATCGTGCACCTCCGGAACACGGGCAAGCTCTGCTTCGCCGCGCTGCAGGCCGGGGACGGCAGCCGGATCCAGGCCATGGTCAGCCTCGATCGGGTCGGCGAGGAGTCGCTCGCGGACTGGAAGGCGATCGTCGACCTCGGGGACCAGCTCTTCGTGTCCGGCGAGGTGATCACCTCCCGCCGCGGGGAGCTGTCGATCCTCGTGAGCGAGTGGCGCATCGCCGCGAAGGCGCTCCTGCCCCTCCCGAACCTGCACTCCGAGCTGTCGGAGGAGACGCGGGTCCGCAACCGCTACCTCGACCTCATCGCCCGTCCGGCCGCGCGGCGGATGGTGCTCACGCGCGCGACCGCCGTCGCCTCCCTCCGGGCGACGTTCGCCGAGCGCGGCTACATCGAGCTCGAGACGCCGATGCTGCAGATCCAGCACGGCGGCGCGTCCGCCCGACCGTTCGTCACGCACTCGAACGCGTTCGACACGGACCTCTTCCTCCGGATCGCGCCCGAGCTCTTCCTGAAGCGGGCCGTGGTCGGCGGCCTCGAGCGCGTCTTCGAGATCAACCGCAACTTCCGGAACGAGGGCGCCGACTCGACGCACTCGCCCGAGTTCGCGATGCTCGAGTCGTACGAGTCGTACACCGACTACCACGGCATCGCCGACCTGGTGCAGGACCTGGTGCAGCGGGCCGCGGTCGCCGTCGGCGGATCCACGACCGTGACGTGGACGGACGGCACGGAGTTCGACCTCGGCGGCGAGTGGGACCGGATCTCGATGTACCCCTCCCTCTCAGCAGCGGCGGGGGTCGAGATCACCCCGGAGACGCCGATCGAGGAACTCGTCGCGCTCGCCGATCGCCTCGAGATCGAGGTCGCGCACCCGATCAGGGGCAAGTACGTCGAGGAGCTCTGGGAGCACTTCGTCAAGCCCTCGCTGACGCGGCCGACCTTCGTCATGGACTTCCCGGTCGACACCTCGCCGCTCGTGCGCGACCACCGCTCGATCGCCGGCGTCGTCGAGAAGTTCGACCTCTACGTGCGCGGCTTCGAGCTCGCGACCGGGTACTCGGAGCTCGTCGACCCGATCGTGCAGCGGCAGCGCTTCGTGGAGCAGGCGACCCTCGCCGCAGGCGGGGACCCGGAGGCGATGCGGATCGACGAGGAGTTCCTCCGGGCGCTCGAGTTCGCGATGCCGCCGACCGGCGGGCTCGGCATGGGCATCGACCGCCTGCTGATGGCGCTGACCGGCGAGGGCATCCGGGAGACGATCCTCTTCCCGCTGGTCAAGTAGTGTCCGATCTTCACGGATGAGGGCCTGCGCCCTCATCCGTGACGATGCGGGACGGCGAGCGCGGCGAGTGGATCACTGCGGGGTGGTCTCGAGGCGGCTCCGCCGCACCTCGACCACCGGGTGCGGCCCACCCCGAACCGACGGGTGCGATGGGGCCCTCTCCGGTGGTCGAGGTGCGAGCGCCAGCGAGCCTCGAG
>NZ_JBQCGC010000105.1:0-144978 GCF_051956055.1 Amnibacterium sp. | reverse complement strand
CAATTCAATCCAAAGGAATCTCAACCAGCCGAAACTGGACGAGGTTTATTGGCATTGACAATTGTGCACGCTGTTGAGTTCTCAAGGATCGGCCGCACATCACCCACCAGGCTCACACCCAGCAGCACGAGGCGCCTCGATCGGTCGCGTCCCTCTCCAGCGAACTGCGTTCGCAGGAGATGGTCTTCGACCGGTGCCGCGCAGTGGGCGGAGAACCGAGGCTCAGGCCTCTTGGCTCATCCGCGGCGTCGCGCTGACAGGAAGAGACATTACGGGACGCGTCACCGGTTGGCAAATCGCGGGAGACCGCGGGGCGTGTCGCGCCCTCCGGCCCCGTCCGCGTTCACGACGCCGTCACCGCGGCCAGGGTCCGCTTCCCGCGACGGAGCACCGCGAACCGGCCGTGCAGGAGGTCGTCCTCCCCCAGGACCTCGTCCTCGCCGGCCACCCTCCGGTTGTTGACGGAGACCCCGCCCTGGGCGATCGCGCGGCGCGCCTCCCCGTTCGATCTCGCGAGGCCGGTCGCGACGAGGAGCACGTCGATCCGGTCACCGGCGACGCCGGCAGCACCGGGGAGCTCGGCGAGCGCGGCGGCGAGGGTCGCCGGGTCGATCGCGGCGAGGTCGCCCGATCCGAACAGCGCCGCGGACGCGTCGCGGGCCGCGTCGGCGGCCAGGTCGCCGTGCACCATGGCCGTGACCTCCCAGGCGAGCCGCCGCTGCGCCTCCCTGGCGCCCGGCCGTTCTCGGCGTGCCGCATCGAGTGCGTCCAGCTCGGCTCTGGTCAGGAACGAGTAGGCCTTCAGCCGGTCGATCACGTCCTCGTCGCTCGTGTTCAGCCAGAACTGGAAGAACGCGTACGGGCTCGTCAGCTCCGGGTCGAGCCAGATCGCGTTGCCCTCGCTCTTGCCGAACTTCGTCCCGTCGCTGTTCGTGATGAGCGGCGTGCCGATCGCGTGGACGGACGCTCCCTCCGCCCGGTGGATCAGGTCGATGCCGCTCGTGAGGTTGCCCCACTGGTCGCTGCCGCCCGTCTGGAGCACGCAGCCCCTGCTGCGGTACAGTTGGAGGAAGTCGTAGGCCTGGAGGATCTGGTAGCTGAACTCGGTGTAGTTGATCCCGGCCTCGGAGTTGAGCCGTGCGGACACCGCGTCCTTCTTGATCATCGTGCCCACGCGGAAGTGCTGGCCGATGTCCCGCAGGAAGTCGATCGCGGACAGCCCGTCGGTCCAGTCGAGGTTGTTCACGATCTCGGCGGGCGCATCGCCCTCGAAGTCGAGGAAGCGCGCGACCTGCTCGGCGATCGCGACCACCTGCCTGGCGATCTGCTCGCGCGACTGCAGGACCCGCTCCGCGGTGGGTCGCGGGTCGCCGATCAGGCCCGTGGACCCGCCGACCAGACCGAGTGGGCGGTGGCCGGCGAGCTGCAGTCGTCGCAGCACGAGGATCTGGAGCAGGTTGCCGAGGTGGAGGCTCGGCGCCGAGGGATCGAACCCGCAGTAGGCCGTGATCGGACCCCCGGCGAGCACGGCGGCGAGCGCCTCCTCATCGGTGGAGACGTGCACGAGGCCGCGCCAGCGCAGCTCCTCCCACAGCGACGGGAAACTCGGGTCGTTGTGCTGGCGGGCGAGCGCGGGCGAGGGCACGCATCGACGCTAGCAGCGGGTCCGGCGCCGTATCCGCTCATCAAGCCCAGGGGCTTGTGTTCCATGAAACAAGCACGTAGGCTTGACGAATGTTCGTCTTGACCGTGGACCAGGTCGACAGCCGGCGGAGCGACGAGGACGCGGTCGCCCCGATCCTGGCTGCGCGCGACGACTGGCGCGAGCGGGGCGCCGTGCTGGGACCCGATCGCACGGCCGGCGACGAGTTCCAGCTCCTGTACGCCACGGCCGCACCGGCGCTCGACGCCGCCCTGCGCCTCCACCGCACCGGGCTCTGGAGCATCGGCATCGGCGTCGGCGCGGTGGTCGTCCCCCTGCCGTCGAGCACGGGGGCGGGCCGCGGCGACGCCTTCGTGTCGGCGAGGGCGGCGGTGGAGTCCGCGAAGCGGTCGCCGAACCGGCTGGCCGTCGCCGCCGCCGACACCCGCGCGGCGCGGGGAGACGGTGCCCTGATCGGTCTGCTCCTCGAGGTGCGGTCCCGCCGCACACCGGAGGGGTGGGAGGTCGCCGACCTCGTCGAGGAGGGCCTCTCCCAGGCCGCGATCGCGGAACGGCTGGGCGTGACGCCGCAGGCGATCAGCCTCCGGGTCCGCGCCGCGGCGGTGCGCCTCGAGCGGGACGCGGTGCCGGCGCTCGAGCAGGTGCTCGCCGAGCTCGACGTCCCCGGATGACCCTACGATCGCCCGGGTGAGTTCCCTCGGGTCGTTCCTGTACGCGCTCGGCTGGTTCCTCTACGTGATCTGCCCGGTCGCCGCGGCGGTCGTGTCGATCGTGGCGTGGCGGACCAGGGCGCGGATCGCCACGCTGGTCGCGGTGGTGCTGCTCGCGGTGACGCTGCTCGTCGCGGCGATCCTCCCGGAGGCCGCGCCGGCGCTGGTCACCGCGGTGACCACCCTCGCAGCCCTGGTCGTCGCGGTCGCCGGCGGCAGCCCGGTCGTGCGGCTGCTGCTCGACCGGACGGCCTTCGACGAGCAGGAGGGGGTCCACGGCGGGATCGTGGTCGGCGAGCGCGAGGTGCTGCGGGGCGGTGAGGTCATCGGCCTCCTCGAACGGCTCGCCGTCGCGGGCGCGATCGTGGCGGGCGTGCCGGAGGCGCTGGCCGTCATCATCGCGATCAAGGGCGTCGGCCGCTTCACGGAGCTGGACAACGGGCCCGTCCGCGAGCGCTTCATCGTCGGCACGCTCGGCAGCTGGATCTGGGCGGCCGCCGCGGCGGGGCTCGTCCTGCTCACGCGCTCCTGACGCGCGCCACCGCAGGGCGGTACGCGGACACGGTCGGCTCCCCCGCGATGCGGAACCGCCACGGGTAGGCATCCGATCCGCCCTCCCCCGACACGCCGACGCGTGGGCCGGCCACGATCCGCGCCGCGTCCTCGGGATCCGGGTCGATCGAGAAGGCCTCCCCGGCGAGCACGTCCGCACCGTCGTCCGCGAGCGTGATTCCGAGCGCCGAGGCGAGGTTCGCGGGACCGCGCGCGAGCCGCGTCGCGGGGACCCCGCCCCGCCTGAAGGAGGCGAGCTCCGCTCCGGCCACGACCTCCCCGGCGCGCAGGAGCACGGCCGCAGCCCGGCCCTCCGGCAGGCAGACCAGGTTCGCGCAGGTGTGCATGCCGTACGTGAAGTACGTGTAGAGCAGTCCGGGTCGGCCGAACATCGTGGCGTTGCGGCGCGTGCGGCCGCGGTGGGCGTGCGAACCCGGGTCCTGCCCCTCCCCCTCGTACGCCTCCACCTCCGTGAGGCGCACCGCGACGGTGCCGTCCGAGCTCCGGTGCGCGAGCACGGCCCCGAGGAGCATGGGCGCGACCTCGAGCGCGGGCGCCTCGAGCGCCTGCCGCAGGTCCACGGTCAGTGCGAGGGGAGGGCGAACAGGAAGCCGTGCAGCCCCGCGTACACGAGCGCGACGGCGAGGATCACCACCGCCACCGCGATCACCCCTCGGATGACCCACGGGCTCGACCAGCGGCCCGCCCGCCCTTCGCCGTACCGCCCTTCGCGGTGGGGGGACGGCCGCCCAGCGGGGCCACCGTTCGGCCGCCGGCTCACGGGAGCCTCGCCTCCGCCTCGCGCACCCGTTCGGTGAGCGCGGCGAGCTGCCTCCTGACGCGGTCCGGCGCGGTGCCGCTCACGCCTGTGCGGCTCGCGACCGAGCCCTCGACCGTCAGCACCGAGCGCACCTCCGGGGTCAGGGCCGGGGACACCCGGCGCAGCTCCTCGTCGTCCAGCCCGTCGAGCCCGACGCCCTTCGCCTCCGCCGCCGCCACGAGCGCCCCGGAGATCTCGTGCGCGTCCCGGAACGGCACGCGCTGCTGCACGAGCCACTCGGCCACATCGGTGGCGAGCGAGAAGCCCTCCGGCGCGGAGGCCGCCATCCGGTCGACGTCGAACCGGAGGGTCGCGATGAGGCCCGTCATCGCGGGCAGGAGCGTCTCGAGCGTGATCACCTGGTCGAAGACCGGCTCCTTGTCCTCCTGCAGGTCGCGGTTGTACGCGAGCGGCAGGCCCTTCAAGGTGGTGAGGAGGCCGGTCAGATCGCCGACGAGCCTGCCCGCCTTGCCGCGCGCCAGCTCGGCGATGTCGGGGTTCTTCTTCTGCGGCATGATCGACGACCCCGTGGACCAGGAGTCGTGGAGGCGCGCGAAGCCCACGTCGCGGGTCGACCAGAGGATCACGTCCTCCGCGAGGCGGGAGAGGTCGACGCCGATCATGGCGGCGACGAACGCGAACTCCGCGCCCACGTCGCGGGCCGCGGTGCCGTCCATCGAGTTCTCGACCGTGCGGGAGAAGCCGAGCCGGTGCGCGACGAGCTCGTCGTCGAGGCCGAGGCTCGAGCCGGCGAGCGCCCCCGATCCGTACGGGGACTGGTCCGCGCGCCGTGCCCAGTCGCCGAGCCGCTCGAGGTCGCGCACGAGCGGCCACGCGTGGGCGAGCAGGTGGTGGGCGAGCAGCACCGGCTGGGCGTGCTGGAGGTGGGTGCGGCCCGGGAGGATCGCGCCGAAGGTGTCGTCCGCCTGCGCGGCCAGCGCGTCGATCAGGTCGACGAGGTGCAGCCCGATCGCGCGCACGTGGTCGCGGAGGTACAGCCGGATGAGCGTCGCGATCTGGTCGTTGCGGCTGCGACCGGCTCGCAGGCGGCCGCCGAGCTCCGCACCCGCCTCCTCGAGGAGCGCCTGCTCGAGCACCGCGTGCACGTCCTCGTCCTCCGCCCCGGGGACCAGCGAGCCGTCCGCCACGCGGGCGTCGACGCGGTCGAGCGCCGCGATCAGGCCCTCGAAGTCATCCGCCGTGAGGTACCCGCCCGCCGCGAGCGCCTCCGCGTGCGCCTTGGAGCCCTGCACGTCGTAGCGGGCGAGCGCCCAGTCGAAGTGCGTCGATCGGGACAGCGCCCGCAGGGCGTCGGACGGCCCGGAGGCGAAGCGACCACCCCAGAGGGAGCCGGTGTTGGTGCCCTGATGGTCGCCGCTCATGGTGCGTAGAACCCTATCGAGTGGTCGATCAGGCGCGCTCGAGGAGCCAGATCAGGAGGGCCTTCTGGGCGTGCAGGCGGTTCTCCGCCTCGTCCCAGATCACGCTCTGCGGCCCGTCGATGACCTCGGGCGCCACCTCGAACCCGCGGTCGGCGGGCAGGCAGTGCAGGAAGAGCGCATCGGCGGCGGCCTCGGCCATGAGCGCGGGCGTCACCTGGTACGGCGAGAGCGCCTCGACCCGGACGGCCTTCTCGTCCTCCCGCCCCATCGACACCCAGGTGTCGGTGACCACGACGTCGGCGCCCGCGACCGCCTCGACGGGGTCGTGCGTGAGCGTCACCGAGCCGCCGGTACCCGCAGCGATCCGGCGGGCGTCGTCGACGACGGCCGCCACCGGCGGGTACGCCTCGGGGAAGGCGATGCGCACGTGCATCCCCGCCGTGGCGCCCGCCAGCAGGTAGCTGTGCACCATGTTGTCCGAGCCGTCGCCGACGAACGCGACGGTGAGCCCGGCGAGGCGCCCCTTGTGCTCGCGGATCGTGAGCAGGTCCGCCAGCAGCTGGCACGGGTGGAAGTCGTCCGAGAGCGCGTTCACGACGGGCACGGTGGTGCCGGCCGCCATCTCCTCGAGGCCCGCCTGCGCATAGGTGCGCCAGACGATCGCGGAGACCATCCGCTCGAGCACCCTCGCCGTGTCGGCGGGCGTCTCCTTGCCGCCGAGCTGGCTGTTCGCGGTCGAGATGATGAGCGGGCTGCCGCCGAGGTCGGCGATGCCGACGGCGAAGCTCACCCTGGTGCGCGTCGAGGACTTGTCGAACACGACCGCCACGGTCTGCGGGCCCTCGAGCGGGCGCCTCCCCCATCGGTCCGCCTTCACCTCGGCCGCGAGGTCGAGGATCTCGGTCTGCTCGAGCGGGCTCAGGTCGTCGTCGCGGAGGAAGTGGCGGGTCACCGGTCAACGCTATTGGGGACGGCGCGGATCGGCCGAATCGGCGCTCAGTCGTCGAGGTCGGCGACGAACCGGAGCCGGAGGGCCGCCGCGAGCCGGAGGCCCAGGTACTGCTGCCCTGACCGCGTCGGGTGGTGGGTGGTGGGATCGATGACCGCGTCGACCCGCGAGGGCGGGATCCAGTTCTCGTCGAGCATGGAGATGTACTCCACGCCCGCGGCCTCCGCCGCCCCGCCGATGGCGGCGTCGATGTCGCGCTGCCGCTCGGTCACGGGTGCGGGGTCCGGGCCGGGGCCGAGCAGCAGGATGCTGGCGTCCGGGAACCGCCGGCCGAGCACGGAGATCGTCGTCCGCACCGCCGCGGGCAGGGCGGCGAGGTCCTGGTCGTCGTCGTTGCTGCCGCCCTGCACCACGACGATCCGGTCGGTGCCGGTCGGCCCGGCCGCGCGCTGCACGTAGGTGCGGGCGCCGGCGTCGTTCAGGTAGCCGGTCCCGGAGACCGCGTCGACCGTGATCGGCCACCCGAGCGCGCTCGCCGCGACCTGACCGAGCGCGTTCGCCGGGTCCGCGTACAGTCCCGCGGCCCACGAGTCGCCGATGAGGTGGATCCGCCGCGTGCCGGGGCGCTGATCGCCTCCGGGGAGCACGGCGGCCGCCCCGGCGGTGGTGAGCCCGGTCACCACGCCCGCCGCGGCGAGGAGCGAGCCTCTGCGGGTCCACCGCCTCGCCCGATCGACGCCGCTCACGCCCCCATCTTGCCCCCGAAACCGTGGGGAGAGGATGACCGGGTCAGATCACGGCGAGTGCCGCCCGGAAGCGCTCCTCGAAGGCCGCGAGCTCCTCGTCGCCGACGATGAGCGGCGGCGCGATCCGCACCGATGTCGGGTTGACCGCGTTGACGATGAGCCCGGCTTCGAGCGCCGCTCCGGCGATCGCCGGGGCCGCACCCTCCACCGTGCCCACGCCGATGAGCAGCCCGCGACCGCGCACCTCGGTGACGGCGGAGGAGCGCATCGCCTCGATCCCGGCGCGGAGCTGCTCGCCCCGGCGCGCGGCGTTGCCGATCAGGTCGGCCCGCTCGATCTCGCCGAGCACGGCGTTCGCCGCGGCGGTGGCGAGCGGGTTGCCGCCGAAGGTGCTCCCGTGGTCACCGCGCTGCAGCAGTCCGCTGGCCGCACCGAACGTGACGAGGGCGCCGAGCGGGACGCCGCCCGCGATGCCCTTGGCGATCGTCACGGCGTCCGGCAGGACGCCCTCGTGCTGGTACGCGAACCAGGCGCCGGTGCGGCCGATGCCGGTCTGGATCTCGTCCACGATCAGGAGGGCGCCGTGGCGCTCGGTGATCCGCCTCGCCGCGGTCAGGTAGCCGTCGGGCAGCGGTACGACGCCCGTCTCGCCCTTGATGGGCTCCACGATGAGCGCCGCGACGTCGTCGCGGATCGCGGCCTCGAGCGCCTCGACGGTGCTGTCGATGTGCTCGACGCCTGCGGGCAGCGGGAGGAACGGCTCCTGCAGCGCCGGCTTGCCGGTCAGGGCCAGCGCGCCCATGGTGCGGCCGTGGAAGGCGTTCCGCAGCGCCAGGATCCGCGGCCGGCCGGTGCGCCTCGCGAGCTTGAACGCGGCCTCGTTCGCCTCCGCGCCGGAGTTGCCGTAGTAGACGCGGCCGTCCTCCCCCGCGCCGGTGATCCGCTTCAGCCGCTCAGCGAGCTCGAGCTGGGACGGGCTCGCGAAGTAGTTCGAGATGTGCACCAGCTTCGCGACCTGGGTGCTCACCGCCTCGACCACCACCGGGTGCGCGTGGCCGAGGGAGTTCACGGCGATGCCGCCGAGGAAGTCGAGGTAGCGGGTGCCCTCGTCGTCCCACACCCAGCAGCCGTCGCCGCGGACGAGCTGGCGGAGGGGCGGCGCGTAGCTCGCCATGAGGTCGTGCGCGTGCCGCTCGCGCCAGTCCGTCGTCGTCGCCGTCGTCATCCGGGGACCACCTCCGTGCCGATGCCGCTGCCCGTGAACACCTCGAGCAGCACGGAGTGCGGGACTCGGCCGTCGATCACGGCCGCCTTCGGCACTCCGCCGACGACCGCCTCCAGGCACGCGGTCATCTTGGGGATCATGCCCGACTCGAGCGACGGCAGCATCGCCGTCAGCTCGGTCGCGGTCAGGCTCGAGACGAGGGAGTCGCGGTTCGGCCAGTCGGCGTACAGGCCGGGGACGTCGGTGAGCACCAAGAGCTTCTCGGCGCCGAGCGCGAGCGCGAGCGCCGCAGCCGCGCTGTCGGCGTTCACGTTGAGGGACTCGCCTGGGCGGTCGAGGTCCGGGGCGATCGTGGAGACGACGGGGATGCCGCCCGCGTCGAGCTGCGCGAGGACCGCGGTCGGGTCGACCTCGACGACGTCGCCGACCTGACCGAGGTCCACCTCGGCCCCGTCGACGACCGCGGTGCGCCGGCGACCGCCGAACAGGCCGCCGTCCTCCCCGGAGATCGCCGTCGCCATCGGCCCGTGCAGGTTGATCGCGCCGACGAGGTCCCGGCTCACGACGCCGGTCAGCACCATGCGGACGACGTCCATCACCTCGGGCGTGGTCACGCGGTAACCGCCGCGGAACTCGCTCGGGATGCCGAGCCTGCCGAGCATCGCGGAGATCTGCGGACCGCCGCCGTGCACGACGACGGGGCGCACACCGACCGTGCGGAGGTAGACCACGTCCTCGGCGAACGCCGCGGTGAGCGCGTCGTCGACCATGGCGTTGCCGCCGAACTTGATGACGACGACGCGGCCCGCGAAGCGCGTGATCCACGGCAGCGACTCGATGAGCACGGTGGCCTTGGCGGCCGCCTCCTCCGGCGTCGTCGTCTGGACGGGCAGAGCGCTCACGATGCGCCTCCGCCCCGTTGGCCGGACGGGAGCATCACGACGAGTAGGCCGAGTTCTCGTGGACGTAGTCGTGGGTGAGGTCGTTCGTCCAGACCGTCGCCGTCGCGTCACCCGCGTGGAGGTCGATGAGCACGTGCACGGCCCGGTCGGTGAGGTCGACGAGCGCGCGAGGCTGGTCCGGCTGACCGGCCCGGCACACCTGCACCCCGTTCATCGCGACGTCGATGCCGAACGGGTCGAACCGCGCCGAGGTCGTGCCGACGGCCGCCAGCACCCGCCCCCAGTTCGGATCGTTGCCGAACACGGCCGCCTTGAACAGGTTGCTGCGCGCGACCGCCCTGGCCACCTCGACGGCCTCGTCCTCGTCCGCGGCGTGCCGCACCTCGATCGCGATGTCGTGGGCCGCGCCCTCCGCGTCCGACTGCAGCTGCAGCGCGAGGTCCAGGCACACCTCGGTGAGGAGCGCCGTGAACTCGTCGAGGTCGGCCTGCACCCCGGAGGCGCCGGAGGCGAGCAGCGTGACCTGGTCGTTCGTGGACATGCACCCGTCGGAGTCGAGCCGGTCGAACGTCACCCTCGTCGCCGACCGGAGCGCGGCGTCGAGGTCGGCGGACTCGAGGTCCGCGTCCGTGGTGAGCACGACGAGCATCGTCGCGAGCCCCGGCGCGAGCATGCCGGCGCCCTTCGCCATCCCGCCGATCGTCCAGCCGGCGCCGCGGCGCACGGCCTGCTTCGCGCGCGTGTCCGTCGTCATGATCGCCCGTGCGGCGTCCGCGCCGCCGTCGGGGGCGAGCACGGCGACCGCACGGTGGACGCCCGCGACGACCTTGGAGGCGTCGAGCTGCTCGCCGATCAGGCCCGTCGAGCACACGAGCACGTCGCCCGGCGAGAGGTCGAGGGCGCGGCCCGCGGCCTCCGCGGTCTCGTGCACGACCTGGAACCCGAGCATGCCCGTGTAGCAGTTGGCGCCGCCGGAGTTGAGGACGATCGCGGACACCACGCCGTCCTTGATCACCTCCTTGCTCCACATGATCGGGTTCGCGGTGCACCGGTTGCTCGTGAACACGGCGGCCGCCGCGGCCGCCGGCCCGCGGTTGACGACGAGCGCGAGGTCCGGGCCCTCCCCCGATCGCAGTCCGGCCTCCACGCCGGCGGCTTCGAATCCTGCTGCTGCGGTGACGCTCATGGTGCCGTTCCGTCGATGGGGAGGCCCGCCCCCTCCGGCAGGCCGAGGGCGATGTTCGCCGACTGGATCGCCGCTCCCGCGGTGCCCTTCACGAGGTTGTCGAGCGCGGCGACGACGACGAGGCGCTCGGCGGCGGCGTCGACGGCGATGCCGATCAGGAGCGTGTTCGCGCCGATCGTGTGCTCGACGGCCGGGAACGCCCCGGCCGGCAGCACCCGCACGAACCGCTCGCCGCCGTAGGCGTCCGCGTATGCGGCGCGGATGCGGTCCTCGTCCGCGCCGGGAGCCAACCGCGCCGTGCAGGTCGCGAGGATGCCCCGCGCCATCGGCACGAGCACCGGGGTGAACGAGATCGTGCCCCGGACCCCGGTCGTCAGTGCGAGGTTCTGCAGGATCTCGGGGGTGTGCCGGTGGGTGCCACCGACCGCGTAGGCGTGCGCCGAGCCGAGCAGCTCGCTCGCGGACAGGTCGGCCCTGGTCGATCGGCCCGCGCCGGAGGGGCCGACGGCGAGCACCGCGACGAGGTCGCGCGGTTCGACGAGCCCGGCGGCGACCGCGGGAGCGAGCGCGAGGCTCACGGCGGAGGCGTTGCAGCCGGGTGCGGCGATCCGCCTCGTCGTGGCGAGGTCCGCCCGGAGACGACCTGCGGCGGTCGGCAGCTCGGGTACGCCGTACGTCCACGCGCCGTGCCACGGACCCGGGTAGAAGGCGTGCCAGTCGTCCTCGCTCGTGAGCCGGTGGTCGGCGCCGGCGTCGACGACGAGGACGTCGTCCGGCAGGGCCGCGGCGAGCGCGCCCGACTGCCCGTGGGGCAGCGCGAGGAACACGACGTCGTGCCCCGCGAGCACCTCCGGCGTCGTGTCCTGGAAGACGAGGTCGCCGCAGCTCAGCAGGTGCGGCTGCACCTCGCGGACCGTGCGGCCCACGCTCGAGTGGCCGGTGACCGTGACCACCTCGAGATCGGGGTGACCGGCGAGGA
Organism: Amnibacterium sp.; assembly: GCF_051956055.1. Classification (NCBI taxonomy): domain Bacteria; kingdom Bacillati; phylum Actinomycetota; class Actinomycetes; order Micrococcales; family Microbacteriaceae; genus Amnibacterium; species Amnibacterium sp. Next base: position 133,864 of record NZ_JBQCGC010000105.1, on the reverse strand, counting down.
GCCGCAGCAGCTCCCCGCCCGCGTACCCGCTCGCCCCCGCGACGGCGACCCGGATGCTCACGCCCAGAGCCTAGCGAGCCGCGGCCGGGGCCCTCCCGCGGGACCCCGGCCGGGACGCGCTCAGCCCCGCACGGCCGCCGCGAAGCCCGCGGACCGCTCCCGGAGGGTGTGGATGCGCTCCTGCCGAGCCGCCTCGACGTCGAACCCGAGGTAGGCGACGGGCGGCGGCTTGCGGACGTTCGCGGAGCACTGGAAGGACTCGCAGACGAGCACGCCGACGGTGTCGCCCTTCCGTCCGGCGGCGCCCGCGCGCTTCGCGGTGTACAGCACGACGTCGTTCGGCAGGCGCACGTCCTGGCACCAGGAGCACTGGGCCCGGGCGAGCGGCGACGCCTCCGCCCGTCTGAGGACCACGCCGATCGGGCCGTCGGGGGCCGGGACGACGACGTAGGCGCGCTTGGCGAGCTTCGGGTCGCGCCAGCCGAGCAGGTCGAGCCGATCCCAGTCGAGGTCGGCGAAGTCGGCGGGCAGGGTCAGGTCGGACACCTCTTTCCGCGTGGCGTTCACGAACGCCGCGCGGACGGTGCCCTCGTGGAGGGCGAGCATGATGAACCGTTTCGGATGGAGTGGGTGAGCGTGCGGTCAGGAGCCGGACGACGCTCTGCCGTCGGCGGGACGACCGCCGACGACCTCCCTTCCGTGGTTCATGGCCCCCATTCTCGCGCATCGCGGCAGAGTGGGGGGATGAAGCCGTACGAGGTCCGCGCCCCTCGGCTGGACGAGCTGCGCGCGCTGGCCCTGCTGAAGGTCCGCTGGGCGGGGCTCGACCCGGAGCCGGACAAGGCCGCCGAGTGGGCGTACGCCGACCAGCTGGCGGCGTGGATGGACCGCATGGGCGACCGCATGATCTGCCGGGTCGCCGTCATGGGCGACACCCTGATCGGGATGGCGTGGCTCGTCGTCTTCGAGCGGGTCCCCGACTTCGAGGAGCGCAAGCGCAGGACCGGCGATCTGCAGAGCATCTACGTCGTGCCGGGCAAGCGCGGGCACGGGATCGGCCGAGCGCTGATCGAGGCCGTGTGCGCGGAGGCGGACCGCCGCGGCATCCCGAGGGTCACCGTGCGGTCCAGCACGGAGGCCGTCGCCCTGTACGAGGCAGCCGGCTTCCGCGCGTCGGCGCAGCTGCTGGAGCGCACGGCCGCCCCGGCGCCCCCCGCCGGCTGAGGCCTCCTACTCCCGGAGGTGGGCGCCGAGCCGCTCGGCGGCGACCGCGACACCGGCCTCCTTCGCGGCGGTCGCCTCGGCGGCGGTCAGCGTGCGGTCCGGCGCTCGGAACCGGAGCGCGAACGTGAGCGACTTCGCCCCGTCGGGGAGCCCGGCGCCCCGGTAGTCGTCGACGAGGTCGATCGCTTCGAGCAGCGCCCCTGCGCCCGCGACGAACGCGTCCGCGACGTCGCCGGCGGGCACGGCCGCGCCGACGACGAGCGACACGTCCTGCGTCGCGGCTGGCATGGTCGAGACGGGTACGAAGCCCGTCCCGGCCGGCGCGGCGGCGAGCAGCGCGTCGACGTCGATCTCGACGGCCGCGATCCGCCCGGGCACGTCCTCGACCGACCCCGGGAGGAGCTCCCCCGCGATGCCGACGACGACGGCGCCGACCAGCACCGCCGCGGTCCTGGTCGGGTGGAACCCGGCGGGGCCGGCCTCCTGCCGCAGGCGCACCCGGGCACCGACGGCGGCGCCGATCCGGACGGCCACGTCGACCGCGTCACGCCAGTCCACCGGTTCGGCGGCCTGCGCGGGGCCCTTCGGGATCCGGCCGCCGGACAGCACCACCGCGACGTGGGCGGGCTGCGGCGGGAGGTCGGTGGCGAGCCGCTCGAGCAGCTCAGGAGCGGGACGGGCGCCGATCGGCGGCAGCTCGGCCGTGCCGTACGAGGCGTGCGGGGCAGGCAGGAAGACGAGGCCGAGCTCGTACAGCGCGAGGTCGGTGCGGCCCCTTGCGCGGTTGCGCCGCACGGCGTCGAGCAGGCCGGGCAGGAGCGAGCGGCGCAGGAGGGGCGCGGAGGCGTCGAGGGGGTTCGCGACGCGCATCGAGGGCCCCGGCGCGTAGCGCTGCTGCTGCTCGACGGCGACGAGCGGGTACGACTGCACCTCGAATCCGCCGGTCGCGGCGAGCACGATGCCGATCGATCGACGGGCGCGCTGCGCGCGGGTGAGCCCCCGACCCGCGGGCGCCACGGGCAGCGCAGAGGGGATGCGGTCGTACCCGACGACCCGCACCACCTCCTCCACGAGGTCGACGGGCTCGAGCAGGTCGCGCCGCCAGGTGGGCGGCTGGACCAGCAGGCCCTCCTCCCCGCGCTCGACCGCGCACCCGAGGGCCTCGAGCGCGGCGATGGTCTCGGGCTCGCTGATGGCGGCGCCGGTTCGGCGCAGCACGGCGCCGTCCGGCAGCAGCACCGCGGACGGCGGCTCGGCGACGTCGAACCAGGTCTGCCCGGGGTCGGCGACGCCGCCCGCGTGCTCGACGAGCAGGTCCACGGCGCGCTGGGCCGCGGCCCGGGCGACGGCGGGGTCCACCCCGCGCTCGAACCGGCGGCTCGCCTCCGACGGCAGCTTGTGCCGCCGGGCGGTGCGCCCGATCGAGACCGGGTCGAAGTTGGCGGCCTCGATGACCACGTCGGTCGTCGTGCCGGAGATCTCGGTCTCGGCGCCGCCCATCACGCCGGCCAGGCCGATCGCGCGGGCGCCGTCGGTGATGACGAGATCCTCCGCGTCGAGCACGCGGTGCGCGCCGTCGAGCGTCGTGAGCGGCTCGCCCTGCTTGGCGCGGCGGACGCCGAGCGGGCCGTGCAGCGTCGCGAGGTCGTAGCCGTGCAGCGGCTGGCCGAGCTCGAGCATCACGTAGTTCGTGACGTCGACGGGGAGCGAGATGGAGCGCACCCCCGCGAGGCGCAGGCGGCTCGCCATCCACCGCGGGGTCGGGGCGGCCGGGTCGATCCCGCGCACCACGCGGGTCACGAACACCGAGCAGCCGGACCGCCCGCGGATCGGGGCCGCGTCGTCGACCGTGACCGGCACCGCGCCCTCGGTCGTGTCGGGAGGCGTCACGGCGAGCGCCGGGTCGCGGAAGGCGGCGCCGGTGGAGGCCCCGTACTCGCGCGCGATGCCGCGGATGGAGAGCGCGTACCCGCGGTCGGGCGTGACGTTGATCTCGACCGCCGCGTCGTCGAGCCCGAGCAGGGCGATCGCGTCCGTGCCGACCTCCGGGTCGAGCCCGAGCTCGGTGAGCCGGAGGATGCCCTCGTGCTCGTCCGAGAGGCCCAGCTCGCGGGCCGAGGCGATCATGCCGTCGGAGACGTGCCCGTAGGTCTTCCGCGCCGCGATCGGGAACGGGCCGGGCAGCACGCTGCCGGGCAGCGTGACCACGACCTTGTCGCCGACGAGGAAGTTGCCCGCACCGCAGACGACGCCGCGCACCGCGTCGCCGCCGTCTGCCGCCCGCTCGCCGTCGGGCGCGACGCGCACCGAGCACCAGCGGATCGTCTTGCCGTTCCGCTGCGGCTCCGGGGTGAACTCGAGCACCTCGCCGACGACGACGGGGCCGGAGAGCTCGCCGCCGTGCACGGTCTCCTCCTCGAACCCGACCCGCACGAGCGCCGCGTGCAGCGCCTCCGGCGTGGTCCCTGCGGGCAGGTCGACGTACTCGGCGAGCCAGCTGATCGGAACTCTCATCGGCTCACCAGCCCCCACTGGGCGGCGAAGCGCACGTCGCCCTCGATCATGTCCCGCATGTCGCTGAGCCCCTCGGCGAACTGCAGCGTGCGCTCGATGCCGAGACCGAACGCGAAGCCCTGGAACTCCTCCGGGTCGAGCCCCGCGGCGCGCAGCACGTTCGGGTGCACCATGCCGCAGCCGCCCCACTCGATCCAGCGCGCGCCGCCCTTGGCGCTCGGATGCCACACGTCCATCTCGGCGGACGGCTCCGTGAACGGGAAGAAGTTGGGGCGGAGGCGGATGCGCGCGGCGTCGCCGAACATCCGGCGCGCGAGGTGCTCGAGCGTGCCCCGGAGGTGCGCCATCGTGAGCCCGCGGTCGATCGCGATGCCCTCGAACTGGTTGAAGACCGGCAGGTGCGTCGCGTCGATCTCGTCGGTGCGGTAGACGCGGCCCGGACCGAGCACGTACAGCGGGGCCCCGCGCTCGATGAGGGAGCGCACCTGCACCGGGGAGGTCTGCGTCCGCATGACGAGGTGCGCGCCGACCGGCTCGACGAAGAGCGTGTCCTGCGGGCTCCGCGCCGGGTGGTCCGGGTCGATGTTGAGGGCGTCGAAGTTGAACCACTCGTGCTCGAGCTCAGGCCCCTCCGCGATCTCCCAGCCCATCGCGACGAACACGTCCTCGACGGTCTCCCGGACGAGTGTGAGCGGGTGGCGCGCGCCGGGACGCTGCCGCACCGGCGCAGCGGTCACGTCGACGCGCTCGGCCTCGAGGAGCGCGGCGCGCTCCACCTCCGCGAGCACCGCCTCCCTCGCCGCGACGGCGGCGGCCACCCGGCCGCGCGCCTGCCCGAGCAGCTTGCCCGCGGCCGGCTTCTCGGTGGGCGGCAGGTCGCGGATCATCGCGTTGAGACGGGCGAGCGCGGACGCCTCGCCCGTGTGGGCGATGCGGGCGGCCTTCAGCGCCGCGGTGTCGGGCGCGGCCTCGACCGCGGCGAGCGCCGCCTCGACCGCGGCGGACACCGTCTCCTCGGACAGCAGGGCGTCGGACACGGTCCGCAATCCTACGGAGGGTCGGCGCTTCCCCGATCCGAGGGGATGGTGCACGCTTCGATGCGTGTCGCTCCGAACACCCGGCATGTTGATCAGGCGCCCCGAGGTCGGGCCGTCCGCGACCGCGTTCGCGCGGAGTCCCCTGCCGCCCGCGGTCCTCCTCGACCGGATCGCGGCGTACCCGATCCCCGACATGTTCGTCGGCTGGCGGATGTTCCCCGCGGTCACGTCGGTCGACGACGTCGCGTGGGATCACGTGGGGGCGAGCCGGGTGCACTGGCTGGCGGACGGCGGCCGCGTCACGGAGACCATGGTCGAGTACGTGCCGGGCACGGGATTCGCGTACGAGCTGATCGGGTTCACCGACGTGTTCGGCCGGCTCGTCCACGGGGTGCGGGGCGAGTGGTCCGTGTCGCCGGACGGGGACGGCTCGATCGCGCGCTGGACCTGGGAGTTCGCGCCGCGACCGTTCCGGCGCCGGCTCATGGCCCTCGTCGTCGGGCCGCTCTGGAACGTGTACATGCGGCGCATGATCACCGCCGTGACCGCGGCCGTCTCGGCTGCGCCCGGGCGGGTCTGACCGCGCGCATCGGCTTGACTGTCCTCCCGTGGCGGTCGTGATCCTGGGGCTCGTCTCGTCGTTGCTCTACGGGGTCTCCGACTTCTTCGGCGCGGTCGGCTCCCGCACGCGCCCCGCGGCCGAGATCGCGTTCGGCGCGCTCGTCGTGAGCGGCGTCACGATCCTCCCGGCGTTCGCCCTGGTCGACTCGGCGTGGTCGTGGCGCGCGGTGGTGTTCGGCGCCCTCGCAGGAGCGTCGGCCGGGCTCGGCGTGCTCCTGCTGTACGCCGCGCTCGCGCTCGGCCCGGTCGGCTTCGTCTCCCCCGTCGTCGCCCTCATGTGCGCGGTGCTGCCGGCGCTCTGGGCGTTCGCCACCGGCGAGGCGATCGGCGGGTGGGGGCTCGCGGCGCTCGCCGCGATCGTGGTCGGCGGCGTGCTCATCGGGCTCGAACCGGACGCCGGCCTCCGGCCGAGCACCAGGACCGTGCTCCTCACCGTCGTGACCGGCGTCGTGTACGCGGCCTACTTCGTCTTCATGGACGCGACGCCGACCGACTCCGGCGCCGTCCCCCTGCTGAGCGACTCAGTCGCGGCGGCCGTGGCCGCGGGCGCCGTCGTGCTCGTCGGGTGTCGGCGGGGGCGGCGACCCGGGCGGGCCGGCCGGAGGGAGGTGCTGCTGACGATCGCCGCCGGGGTCACGCAGGGTGTTGCGACAGTGCTGCTCGTGATCGCGCTGCACCTGCCGGGGCTCGCGATCGTGTCCGCCCTGTCCGCGCTCTACCCGGTGACCACGGTCGGGCTCGCGATCGCGGTGCTGCACGAGCGGCTGCGCGCCCGGCATGCGATCGGCCTGCTCATCGCGGTGGCGGGCGTCGCCGGGCTGGCCCTCGCCCGCGGCTGACCCGCCCAGGACGAGGCGATCGCCCGCCTTCCTGCGGTCAGTGGGCGGCGGCCTTCGCGAGGAGCACCGCGCGGGTGCGCGCGTTGCGCGCGAGGTCGGCCCCCTCGGCGAAGGCGACGGCGGCCTCGGTCGTCCGGCCGGCCCGCGCGAGGAGCTCGCCGCGGACGCTCGGGAGGAGATGGCTGCCGCGCAGCGCACCCGCGGCCAGCAGCCCGTCCGCGATCGCGAGCCCCGCCTCCGGCCCCTCCGCCATCGCGACCGCCACCGCGCGGTTCAGTGCGACCACCGGGTTCGGTCCGAGCGCCTCGAGTCGCGTGTAGAGCTCCACGATCCGCGGCCAGTCCGTCGCCGCGACCGACGCGGCGATCGCGTGCTGCTCCGCGATAGCCGCCTGCAGCGCGGAGGCGTCGCGCGCCCGCCCCCGCGCCACCGCACGGCGCAGCGCCGCCCGCCCGCGCTCGATCTGTGCGCGGTCCCAGCGCGTGCGGTCCTGGTCCTCGAGGAGCACCGGCTCCCCGTCCCGTCCGCGGCGCGCACCGAACCGGGACGCCTGCAGCTCCATGAGCGCCACCAGGGCGTGCACCGCGGCCTCACGAGGCAGGAGGCCGGCGAGCACCCGCCCGAGTCGCAGCGCCTCCGCCGCGAGGTCGGGGCGCATCCATTCGTCGCCGCTCGTCGCCGCGTACCCCTCGGTGAAGAGGAGGTACACGACGCCGAGGACGCCCGCGAGGCGGCCACCCCACTCGGACGGCCCCGGCACCTCGTACGGCAGTCCGGCGAGCGCTTTCTTCGCGCGCGTGATCCGCGCCTGGACCGTCGGGATCGGCGCGAGGAGCAGGCGCGCGATCTCCTCGGTCGTGAGGCCGCTCACCACCCGCAGCGTCAGCGCGACCTGCGACTCGCGGGAGAGCGCCGGGTGGCAGGCGGTGAGGACGAGCCGGAGGACGTCGTCGCCGACCGGCTCCCACTCGTCGTCGGGCGCAGCGACCAGGTCCTGCGCGATCGCCCGGTACCGCGCGTCCAGCCGCTCGCGCCGCCGCCAGCCGTCGATGGCGCGGCGCTTCGCCACCGCGGTCAGCCAGGCGCCGGGGCTCCTGGGGACGCCGCTCGCCGGCCACTGCTCGAGCGCCTCGACGAGCGCCTCCTGCGCCAGGTCCTCGGCGAGGCCGAGGTCGCCGGTCATCCGCGCGAGCGTCCCGACGATGCGCGCGCTCTCGATGCGCCAGACGGCCTCGACCTCGGAGCTCACCCCGAGGCGGCCGCCCGCCACTGGATCTCCTTCTGGAGGTACTCGTTGTCCTCGTGCCCGGCGAAGTCGGATTCGTCGGTCACCCGGCGCACCTCGATCTTGTTGCCCTCGGTGAGCGGCGCGCGCTTCGCCCACTCCACCGCCTCCTGCAGGGTGGCGGCCTGGATCGTCCAGAAGCCGTTGAAGAGCTCGTGGGCCTCGCCGTAGGGGCCGTCGGTCACGATCGGCGCCTCGGCGGTGAACTCCACGACCGCACCCTGCGCCGCGTCCGCGAGCCCGTCACCGGCGAGCAGGACCCCGGCCTCGATCATCGCCTCGTTGAACCTGCCCATCGCGGTGATCACGGCGTCGAAGTCCATCTCCTCGAACCGCTCGACCGAACCGCTGTTCCGCATGATCAGCATGTACTTCGCCATCGTGTCCTCCTGTGGCGGGGCGCCGTGTGCGCATCCATGCCACCACGTCGAACGGGAACGCGCGAGATCGACATCGCCCTTCAGGCGCGGTGGGCGAAAGCGGAGGCGTAGAGGCAGACCGCGGCGGCGGTGCCGAGGTTCAGCGACTCGGCCGCGCCGTAGATCGGGACGGCGACCGTGCGGTCGGCGAGGCCGCGGGCCGTGTCGGAGAGGCCGTGCGCCTCGTTGCCGAACACCCACGCCGTCGGACCGGAGAGGTCGGTCCCGGGCAGCGGCTCGCCGTGCATGTCGGCCGCGAGCACCGCGAGCCCGGCGGCGCGCGCCTCGGCGAGCGCCGCCTCGATCGTCACGCCGGTCACGACCCTGAGGTGGAACAGCGAACCGGTCGTCGCGCGCACCACCTTCGGGTTGTACGGGTCGACGGAGGTGCCCGTGAGGATCACGACGTCCGCGCCCGCCGCGTCCGCGGCCCGGATGACGGTGCCGGCGTTACCGGGGTCGCGGACCTCGTCGAGCACGACCGCGAGGCGCGTCCCCTCGACGAACGCCTCCCGCAGCCGCACGGGCGTCTGGTGCGCCACCGCGAGCACGCCCTGCGGCGTCCGCGTGTCCGCCATCGCGGCCAGCACCGCGTCGGTGACGAACTCCACCTCGATGCCCGCGGCGTGCGCCGCCTGCGCGAGCTCGGGGTGCCGGTCGAACCCGTCGGAGGTGCAGTACAACTCCTCGACGGTCGCGGCGGCGTGCGCGAGCAGCTCCCGGACGACCTGCGGGCCCTCCATCAGCGCGAGACCGGTCTCCTCGCGCTCCGGGCGCTGCTTCAGGCGCGCCACCCGCTTGACCGTCGGGTTCTTCGTGGACTCGATCATGTGCATCTCCGGTTCCGGTGCGGTCAGCACCTCGGCAGGCCGATCCCGCTTCGACAGGCCGGGCGGCGGCCCGGCAGCCTGCCGAAGGCGCTCAGGCCTGCCGACGTGCTCTTGGCGCGGTGGCGGTGGGGAAAAACGGGACGAGCCCGGCCGATCGGCCGGGCTCGTCCGAGGTGCTGCTGCGCGTCAGGCCGTGGCGGCCGGAGCGGAGGTGTCGGCCGGGAGGGCCGCCTTCGCCGTCGCCACGAGGCCCGCGAACGTCGCGGGCTCGTTGACCGCGAGGTCCGCGAGGATGCGACGGTCGACCTCGACACCGGCCAGGTTCAGACCCTGGATGAACCGGTTGTAGGTGAGCCCGTTCGCACGGGACGCGGCGTTGATCCGCTGGATCCAGAGGCGACGGAAGTCGCCCTTCTTCTGGCGGCGGTCGCGGTACGCGTAGACGAGGGAGTGGGTGACCTGCTCCTTCGCCTTGCGGTAGAGGCGCGACCGCTGACCGCGGTATCCCTCTGCGCGCTCGAGGATGACCCGACGCTTCTTCTGCGCATTGACGGCGCGCTTGACCCTGGCCATGTCTGTCTCCTGGTTCCTGCGGGCCTAGCGGCCGAGCATCTTCTTGATCTGCTTGGCCTGCGGCGCGGCCACCTCGGAGTCGCCCGTGATGCGACGGGTGAAGCGGCTCGACTTGTTCTCGAGGTTGTGGCGCTTGCCCGCCTGGGCCTTCATGACCTTGCCGCTGCCGGTGATCTTGAACCGCTTCTTGGCACCGGAGTGCGTCTTCTGCTTCGGCATCACTGCTCCTGGGATGTCGGGGCGTCACCCGCACCGGTGGGTGCGGGGGTGTTCTGGTTCCGGGCTGCCGCGCGGCGCGCGTTCTGCTCCGCCTTCGCGTCGACCTTGCTCTTCACGGGGCCGATCACCATGACCATGTTGCGACCGTCGATCGTCGGGCTCGACTCCACGTTCCCGAATTCGCGGATGTCCTCCGCGAACCGGGCCAGCAGGCGCACGCCCTGGTCGGGGCGGGACTGCTCGCGGCCGCGGAACAGGATCATCGCCTTCACCTTGTCGCCGGCCTTGAGGAAGCCCTCGGCACGCTTGCGCTTGGTCTCGTAGTCGTGGTCGTCGATCTTCAGACGGAACCGCACCTCCTTGAGGACGGTGTTCGCCTGGTTGCGACGCGCCTCCTTGGCCTTCTGCGCGTTCTCGTACTTGAACTTCCCGTAGTCCATGATCTTGACGACGGGAGGACGGGAGTTCGGCGCCACCTCGACGAGGTCGAGGTCCGCCTCCCTGGCCAGCCGAAGGGCGGTCTCGATCGGGACGACGCCGACCTGCTCGCCGGCGGGACCGACGAGTCGGACCTCCGGGACACGGATCTTGTCGTTGGTACGGGGATCGCTGATGCGTTGCTCCAAACAGTCGGTCGTGGGGCGCACGCGGGTGCGGCGCCCCTGGGTTCAACCGGCGGTCGGGCAGAAGGATTCCGCGACGCACGCCCCGGTCGCCCGGTTCGCCGCCACTCATCGCACCCCGTCGCTCCGATACCGGAGGGAGGTGCTTCGACCTCGTCGCCCTTCGGTGAAGGCGGGCGGGAGGTGGGATCGCTCCACTTCGCACACCGGGTCGAGACCCGGAACCGCAGCATCGTACCAGAGGGGCGCGCGACCGGGCGGGCCCGGGAAGAATGGGCCCGTGACCGACTACCGATACTCCCCCGACGACGCCCCAGGGGAGTCCGAGGCCGCGGACTCCCTCGACGAGCTCGCCGACGCGACGCGCGACATCGCGGACGTCCCTGCCGTCGAGGTGATCGGGGCGGCCGCGGTCCACCTGATGAGCGCCGCCGCGGTGAAGTGCGGGCTCGCGGACGACCCCGCCGCCCAGAAGGACCTCGACGAGGCGCGGAAGCTCATCACCGCGCTCGCCGGGCTGATCACCGCGGCGGCTCCGGAGATCAGCGACTCCCACGCCCGCCCCCTGCGGGACGGGCTGCGCACGCTGCAGCTCGCCTTCCGCGAGGCGTCGACGGTGCCGGACCCCATCGGGCTCGGCCCGGGCGAGAAGTGGACCGGCCCCGTCACCTGAGCGATCGTCGTGCGAATAGAAGGGGTTCCTGCGGGCTTCGGGCCGTCAGGAACCCCTTCGAATCGAACGGGCGGGTCAGACCTCGGCCAGGGTCCGCTCGGCCGGGGGGACCCAGCCGATCGCCGGGGCGATGTGCTTCGCGACCGTCTCCAGGAGGCGCGCGTTGTACTCGACACCCAGCTGGTTGGGGACGGTGAGCAGCAGCGTGTCCGCCGCCTGCACCGCGGCGTCGCCCGCCAGCTCCTCCGCCAGCACGTCGGGCTCGCCCGCGTAGGTCCTGCCGAAGCGCGCGTTGCCGCCGTCGAGGTACCCGACCTGATCCTCGGAGTCCCGCTCCCCGCCGAAGTACAGCCGGTCGACGTCGGTGGTGATGGGCATGACGCTGCGGCTGACGGAGACGCGCGGCTCCCAGTCGTGCCCCGCCTCCCTCCAGGCGTCGCGGTACACCTGGATCTGCTCGGCCTGCAGCTCGTCGAAGGGCACCCCGGTGTCCTCGGTGAGCAGGGTGGACGACTGCAGGTTCAGCCCCTGCTCGGCGACCCACCGCGCGGTCGCACGGGTCCCGCTCCCCCACCAGATCCGTCGGGCGAGACCGGGCGACTGCGGCTGCACGGCGAGCCCCTGCGAGACACCGGTCATCCGGGGATCGGAGGCCACGACACCCGCTCCCTGGATCGCCGCCAGGAAGAGCTCGAGCTTGTGGCGCGCGAGGTCCGCGTCCGTGAGCCCCTCCGGCGGCACGAACCCGAAGGCGTGCGCCCCGTTCAACGCCGGCTCGGGTGAGCCGCGGCTCACGCCGAGCTGCAGGCGCCCACCCGAGATCTGATCCGCGACCCCGGCCTCCTCGGCCATGTACAGGGGATTCTCGTACCGCATGTCGATCACGCCCGTACCGAGCTCGATCCGGCTCGTGCGCGCCGCCATCGCGGCCAGCAGCGGGAAGGGCGCGGAGAGCTGCGGGGCGAAGTGGTGCACGCGGATCGACGCGTTGTCGATGCCGATCTCCTCCGCCGCGACCGCCAGCTCGATCGTCTGCAGCAGGGTGTCGCGCGCGGTGGGCGTGCTCGACCCGCGCGCCGGCCCCCAGTGGCCGAAGGAGAGGAAGCCGATCCGCTTCGTAGACATGTCAACGATCTTACGCCTTGACCGTGCAGACGACGGGGTGGACGGTGGGCGCATGGCGCGGCTCACGGCGTTCTTCATCTGCTCGCTCGACCTGCGGATCGCGGACGCCGCGGGCGACTTCCGGTGGGCCGCCCCGCCCGAGTCCGTGCACGCCCTCGTCAACGAGCGCGAGCGCGGCGTCGGCACCTACCTCTACGGCCGGCGACTCTGGGAGACGATGCGGTTCTGGGAGACGACCCCGGACGACGGCTCCGTCCCGGGCGACTACGGCGTCATCTGGCGGCAGGCGGACAAGATCGTCCACTCCCGGACGCTGACATCGGTCGACACCGCGCGGACCCGGCTCGAGCACGACTTCGATCCGGAGGCGGTGCGCCGGCTGAAGACGGAGGCGTCCTCCGACCTCACCGTCGGCGGCGCCGACCTCGCGGCCCAGGCGATGCGCGCAGGCCTTGTCGACGAGCTGATCCTGCTGCTCGTGCCGGCGATGGTCGGCGAGGGTCCCAGGGCGATCCCCGACGGCGTCGCGCATCGACTCGCCCTCGAGGAGGAGCAGGTCCTCGAGGAGGGCTGGGTCCTCCTCCGCTACTCGATCCGAGCGGGAACGCCCTAGCGTGGAGCGCGTGGCGAAGCGCGATGCGACGACCCCGCGACTCACCGCGGTCGTGCTGCCGGAGCTCGAGGAGGGGGCCGCGCTCGACGACCGCGGCCGGTTCGACGGGCTGCGCCTCGCCGGCCTCGATGGGGCCGGGGCCCAGTTGAGCGGGGCCGTGTTCGACGAGTGCCTGCTGGAGGGCGTGGTCCTCGACGACGCGCGCCTCGACGGTGTCCGGATCGTCGACAGCGTGCTCGACGGCGTGACCGCGACGTCGCTGCGCGCCGCGCGGGTGGTGCTGCGCGACGTCCGCGTCGAGGGCTGCCGCATCGGCGCCGCGGAGTGGTTCGAGGCGACGCTGAGCCGCGTCGAGTTCATCGGCTGCCGCATCGACTACCTCGGCCTGTCCGACGCCGAGCTCGAGGACGTCCGGTTCACCGACTGCACCATCGGCGACCTCGATCTGCGCGGGGCGACGGTGCGCCGGACCGCGGTCGAGTCGTGCCGCGTGCGCGAGCTCGCCGTCAACGGGGCCCGGATCGAGCACCTCGACCTGCGTGGCGCGGAGCTCGACCGGATCGATCACGCCGCGGCGCTCTCCGGCGCGATCCTGTCCGAGGCGCAGCTCCCCCGCTTCGCCCCGCTGCTCGCCGAGGCGCTCGGGATCACGATCCGCTGAGGCGCGGGGGACGCCCCGCGCCGATCCAGGGGGAATCCGGGGCGGTCCCATATGGTTGCTTCCTGGTAAGCAATGATCCGGCCGACGGCGTCCGGCTCCCATCACGATCCGCCGGAGCCACTTTGAGCACCACCGCGCAGGCCCCTCGCAGGGCCCTCTTCGACAAGGACCACCCGCACTACAAGTGGGTCGCCCTCAGCAACACCACGCTCGGCATGCTGATGGCGACGATCAACTCGTCGATCGTCCTCATCTCCCTGCCCGCGATCTTCAACGGCATCAAGCTGAACGCCCTCGACTCCGGCAACACGAGCTACCTGCTCTGGATGCTGATGGGCTTCATGCTCGTCACCGCGGTGCTCGTCGTCGGCTTCGGCCGCCTCGGCGACATGTACGGGCGCGTGAAGATCTACAACGCGGGCTTCGTGCTCTTCACGATCGGGGCGATCGCGCTGTCGCTCGACCCCTTCATGTCGGGCGCCGGCGCGCTCTGGCTGATTCTGTGGCGGGTGTTCCAGGGCATCGGCGCCGCGATGCTGTTCGCGAACTCGACCGCGATCCTCACCGACGCGTTCCCCGCGGACCGCCGCGGCATGGCGCTCGGCATCAACCAGATCGCCGCGATCGCGGGCTCGTTCATCGGGCTGATCCTGGGAGGCCTCCTCGCCGTCATCGACTGGCGGGCCGTGTTCATCGTGTCCGTGCCGATCGGCATCGTCGGCACGATCTGGTCCTTCAAGTCGCTGCACGAGGTCGGGCAGCGCAACCCGGGTTCGCTCGACATCCCGGGCAACGTGCTGTTCCTCCTCGGCCTCACCTCCCTGCTCACCGGCATCACCTACGGCATCCAGCCCTACGGAGGCGCAGCCACCGGCTGGCTGAATCCCTGGGTGCTCGGCGCGATCATCGGCGGCATCGTGCTGCTCGGCGTGTTCGTCGCGGTCGAGCTGCGTCGCAAGGCGCCGATGTTCCAGCTGCGGCTGTTCTCGTCGCGTCCGTTCGCGATGGCGAACCTCGCCGGGATCCTGGCGGCAGTCGGCCGCGGCGGCCTGCAGTTCATGCTCATCATCTGGCTGCAGGGCATCTGGCTGCCGCTCCACGGCTACTCCTACGCGGACACGCCGCTCTGGGCGGGCATCTACCTCCTGCCCCTCACCGTCGGCTTCCTGATCTCGGGCCCGGTGTCCGGCATCCTCTCGGACCGCTGGGGCACGCGCGGCCTCGCCACCGCCGGGCTGCTGCTGAGCGCCGCCACGTTCATCGCGCTCCTGCTGATCCCGGTCGACTTCGCGTACTGGGTGTTCGCGGTCATCACCTTCCTGAACGGCGTCGGGTCCGGCATGTTCGGTGCCCCGAACCGGGCCACGATCATGGGCAGCGTGCCGCCCAACCAGCGCGGGTCGGCCTCCGGCATGGCGGGCACGATCCTGAACGCCGGCTCCTCGCTGTCGATCGGCATCTTCTTCTCCCTCATGGTCGCCGGGCTCGCCGGTTCGCTCCCGCAGGCCATGCGGGCCGGGCTCACCGCGCACCACGTGCCCGCGCAGGCCGCCGACGCGGTCGCGAACATCCCGCCCGTCGGGAGCCTGTTCGCCGCGTTCCTCGGCTACAACCCGATCGAGACGCTGCTCGGGCCGACCGGCATCCTGAAGGCGATCCCGGCGACGGACTCGGCGACGCTGACCGGCAAGCAGTTCTTCCCGAACCTGATCGCCGGCCCGTTCCACGACGGTCTGGTCATCGTGTTCATCGCCGCGGCGGTCATGTCGGTGATCGGCGCGATCGCGACCCTCGCCGGCGGCAAGCGCGCCGCGGTCGCCACCCGCAGCGTCACGCCGGCCCAGGCGCGCGGCGAGGCCGTGCTCGCGGAAGCCGACGAGGCCTTCGCGCACCATGTCGCGGTCGCGCACGCCGAGCACGCGGACCGCGCGGAGACGGAGGACGCCGACACGGAGTCGGAGCCGGCCAGGTGAACGCGCCCGAGGTCGCGGCCGCCTCTCCCCACGGGGAGGGCGCGGCCGCGCGGCCCGACCTCGCCGAGCGCCTGGCGTTCGTGGCGGGCAGCCTCAACCGGCGCCTCCGGCCGCCGGCCGACGCGCTGACGCACGTGGCGGTGTCCGCCCTCGCCTCGATCGACCGGCTCGGCGCGGTGCGACCGGGCGAGCTGGCGCGGATCGAGGGCATCGCGGCACCCGGGATGACCCGCCTCGTGACCGAGCTCGAGCACCGGGGGCTCGTGACCAGGTCCGCCGATCCGGCGGACGGCCGCTCGCAGCTCGTCCGGCTGACGCCGGCGGGCACGGAGGCGGTGGCGCAGGCGCGACGCGAGCGCGCGGCGGGGGTCGCCTCGATCCTCGCCGAGGTCGCCCCTGACGACCTGCCCGCACTCGAGTCCGCCATCGCGACCCTCGAGGCGGCCCTCCTGGCCACCACGCCGGGTCCGGGCCGCACCGCCTGAAGCGCTCCCCGAGGGGTTCAGCAGAAGGCGGCCTCGAGCCGTACGGCCATCGAGTCCACCCTGGCGCGCACCACCGGGTCCTCGGTCCACCGCCGCTGGACCCTCGCCATCAGCTCGCCGACCTGCTGCTGGTCCAGGGTCTCGTGCAGGACGATCACGACGAGGACCTCGGCGCCGTCGAACGACGCCCGCGGATCGCCGGCGCCGACCCGCGCGGTCGTCACCGCGGGCTCGTCGGCGACCGCGGCCCTGATCGCCCGCCCGACCTCCGGATCGCCCCAGGGGGCGCGCCACGGCAGATCGCGGGCCAGCGCCTCGAGCGCGCTGCGTCGGACGCCGAAGCGGTCGGTCGCGGCGTCGATCACGACGAGCTCCGTCCCGTCGCTCGCCGCGCCGAGCGCGACCTGCCTGGCCGGAGCGGGCACGGGCCGCGCCTTCGGGTTCCACGCCTGCATGGCCGCAGCGGAGGAGAACGCGGGCAGCACCCGGCGACCGTCCGGCCCGGCCACCGTCACGAGCGCGAGCTCCGCGGTCTTGTCGAAGGCGTGCCCCGAGGCCGTCTCGCCGCGCTCCCCCACCTCCGCGAGCAGCGGGACCAGGAGGCGCGCCCCGCGCAGCGCGTCGACGACCGCCTCGACCCCGGCCTCACCGGCGTGGAACGCCGCGAGTGCCTCCACGTACGCCGCGGGCGCGGTGCCGTCGTCGTGGCCCCACGGGGACGGCTCGAACGACCGGCCGGCGAACGGCCTGCCCGCCGAATCCGCGCGATGGGCGGCGTCGCTCACAGCGTCGCGACGGCGAGCGCCTCGCTGAGCGTGAACGCACCCGCGTACAGCGCCTTGCCGACGATCGCGCCCTCCAGGCCCGCATCGGTGAGCGTGCGCAGCCGGCGCAGGTCGTCGAGGCTGGCGATGCCGCCGGAGGCGACCACCGGCTTCCCGGTGCGTTCGAGCACCTGCGCGAGCAGCTCGAGGTTCGGTCCGGCGAGCGTGCCGTCCTTGGTCACGTCGGTGACGACGTAGCGCGAGCACTCGGCCCGCTCGAGCCGGTCGAGCACCTCCCAGAGGTCGCCGCCCTCCCGGGTCCAGCCGCGGGCGGCGAGCGTCGTGCCGCGCACGTCGAGCCCCACCGCGATCCGATCGCCGTAGAGGGCGATGACGCGCTCCGTCCACGCCGGGTCCTCCAGGGCCGCGGTGCCGAGGTTCACCCGCTGCGCCCCGGTGGCGAGCGCGGCCTCGAGGCTCGCGTCGTCCCGGATGCCGCCGGAGAGCTCGACCCGCACGTCCTCGACCCGGTCGATCACCGCGCGGATCACATCGAGGTTGCTCCCGCGGCCGAACGCCGCGTCGAGGTCGACGAGGTGGATCCAGGAGGCGCCCTGGTCGGCCCAGTCCCTGGCGGCCGCGATCGGGTCCCCGTACCCGGTCTCGGTGCCCGCCTCCCCCTGCACGAGCCGCACCGCCTGGCCGCCGGCGACGTCGACGGCGGGCAGCAGGACGAGCGGGCGCTCCAGCATGGACTTCTCGGGCAGGCTCACAGGGTCTCCAGCCAGTTGGTGAGAAGCCGCAGACCGGCCGCGCCGGACTTCTCGGGGTGGAACTGCGTCGCGGCGAGCGGGCCGTTCTCGACGGCCGCGACGAAGGGGCCGCCGTGCTCGCCCCAGGTCACGAGCGGCGCGGCGAGACGCGCGGCCGGCGGCATCGACCAGGAGCGGACGCCGTACGAGTGGACGAAGTAGAACCGCTCGTGCTCGACGCCCGCGAAGAGCCGTGAGCCCTCAGCCGGGCGCACGAGGTCCCAGCCCATGTGCGGCAGGACCGGCGCGTCGAGCCGCTCGACGTCGCCCGGCCACTCCCCGAGGCCGGGGACGGCCTCTCCGCCCTCGAGACCGCGCTCGAACAGCACCTGCAGCCCGACGCAGACGCCGAGCACCGGGCGCCCTCCCGCCAGCCGCCGCTCGATCAGCTCGGGACCGCGGGCGGCGGTCAGCCCGGCCATCACGGCCGCGAACGCGCCGACCCCGGGGACGTAGAGGCCGTCCGCCTCCTGCACCGCGGCGCGATCGGCGGTGAGCCGCACGTCGGCGCCTGCCGCCTCGAGCGCCTTGACGGCGGAGTGGACGTTGCCGCTGCCGTAGTCGAAGACCGTGACGCGCGGGCGCCGACCGCCGCGGGCGGCGGCGGACGCGGGCACCGTCACAGCGCCCCCTTCGTCGACGGCACCCCCGCGACCAGCGGGTCGAGGCGCTTCGCGGCACGGAAGGCGCGCGCGAAGGCCTTGAACTCGCTCTCCGCGATGTGGTGCGGGTCGCGACCGGCGAGGACGTCGATGTGCGCCGTCATCCTGGCGTTGAACACGATCGCCTCGAAGACGTGCCGCACCATCGCGCCCGTGAAGTGGCCGCCGATCAGGTGCAGCGCGAAGCCCTCCGGCTCACCGCCGTGGACGAGGTACGGGCGCCCGGAGAGGTCGACGACGGCGCGCGTCAGCGCTTCGTCGAGCGGGACGGTCGCGTCGCCGAAGCGGGCGACGCCGACCTTGTCGCCGAGCGCCTCCCGGATCGCGTCGCCCAGCACGATGCCGACGTCCTCGGCCGTGTGGTGCACGTCGATGTCCGTGTCGCCGGAGGCGGTCACCGTGAGGTCCGTCAGCGAGTGCTTCGCGAAGGCGGTGAGCAGGTGGTCGAGGAACGGCACCGACGTGCTGATGGTCGATGCGCCCGTGCCGTCGAGGTCGAGCGACAGCTCGACGCTCGACTCGGAGGTCGACCTGGACCTCGTCGCGGTGCGGCTCATCGGGCACCCACCGGGGTGAGCGCGCCCATCGCCTCGAGGAACACGTCGGTCTCCGCCGCGGTGCCGGCGCTCACCCTGAGCGCACCGGGGATCGCGAGGTCGCGGATGAGCACCCCCGCGTCGAGCAGTCCCTGCCAGAGCGCGGCGGGGTCCGCGACGCCGCCGAACAGCAGGAAGTTCGTCCAGCTCGGCCAGACGCGGTAGCCGAGCGCCTCCAGCCCGGCCGCGGTGCGGTCCCGCTGGGTCCGGATCTCGTCGACCATCTGCAGCATGAGCGGCGCGTGCGCGAGCGCGCCGAGCGCCGCCGCCTGCGTCAGCGCGGACAGGTGGTACGGGAGGCGCACGAGCCGCAGCGCGTCCGTGAAGGCGGGATCCGCGGCGAGGTAGCCGAGTCGCGCGCCGGCGAACGCGAACGCCTTGCTCATCGTGCGGGAGACCGCGAGCCGTGGGCGGCCGGGCAGCAGCGTGAGCGCGCTCGGGGCGTCCTTCGGCATGAACTCGCCGTACGCCTCGTCGACGATCAGGATCCCGCTCGTGGCGCCGTACGCGGCCTCGATCGTGTCCAGACCGACCGGGGTGCCGGTCGGGTTGTTCGGTGCGCAGAGCACCGTGATGTCGGGCCGGGTGCGCTCGATCTCCGCGACGACAGTCGCGGGTTCGAGGCGGAAGTCGTCGTCCCGCCGCCCGAGTGCGACGGCGGTACCGGTGGTCACGGCGTAATTCGGGTACATCGAGTACGTCGGCGGGAAGGTGAGCAGCGTCCGTCCGGGTCCGCCGAAGGCCTGGAACACCTGCTGCAGCACCTCGTTCGAGCCGTTCGCGGCCCACAGCTGCGCCGGCGAGAGGCCGTGCCCCAGGTAGTCCGTCAGGGCCTCCCGGAGTGCCGTGAACTCCCGGTCCGGGTATCGGTTCACGTCGTCGAGCGCGATCGCGACCCGCTCGAGGATGTCGACGCGCACCGCCTCCGGCACCGGATGCGTGTTCTCGTTCACGTTCAGCGTCACCGGTACGTGCAGCTGCGGGGCGCCGTAGGCGGTCCTGCCGACGAGGTCGGCGCGCAGCGGGAGGTCCGCGAGCGAGGTCACGCCCACGATTCTCGCAGACGGCGCGGGGACCCCTCCCGGGTCAGTCCCCGGCGGGCAGGAGGAGCACGGCTCCCGCGTCGACGCCCGCGCCGCCGAGGTGGTTCACCCGCTCGATCGCCGCGACCGTGACGCGCGGATCCGCCTGCGGCGCGACGCGCTCGGCGATGCGCCAGAGGGTCTCACCGCTGCCGACCACGACGGTGCGCGGCGCCTGCCTCGGCGCCGCCTCGGCGACCCCCGGTGCCGCCGCGAGCAGCGCCCCCGAGAGCGCAAGCAGGGCGGGCAGCACCACCAGCACGACCTGACCGCGGCGGGTGAGCCGCAGACGCGGCGCCGGGGCGCGCCCGGACCGGGCGGCGGCGGCCTGCGGCATGCCGGCGACGCGCGGCGCACGCACCACGGGCACCCGATGCGCGCAGGCCGCGCCTCCCCGGACGGCGGCGCGGCGCGCAGGCACGGGCCGCAGCTGCACCGCCGCCGGCTCCGCCGCCTCGTACTCGATCCAGTCGTTCTGCACCGTGAACATCGCGTTCCCCTTCCGCAATCGCCGTCGAATCGAACATAGCTTCGAGCGCTCAATCCGTGCAAGCAGATCTTCGATCGGGGGTCCGACATCGCCGGACGTCCGATCGAACACGTGTTTGCACCCGGCACGCGGTCCGAATACCATCGGTGTGACTCCCGGATGCGGGGTCACGCGGGGACGCGGGAGCGTGGAGGACCGATGACGGACGAGCAGGCCACCGGCCGGACGCGATCCCGACGGCGGACGTCGCTGTCGCCGAAGCAGCACGCGATCCTCGAGGCGATCCAGCGCTCGGTCGCGTCACGCGGCTACCCGCCGAGCATGCGCGAGATCGGCGACGCGGTGGGACTGGCGTCGCTGTCGAGCGTCACCCACCAGCTCAAGCAGCTCGAGCTCTCCGGCTACCTCCGCCGCGACCCGAAGCGTCCGCGCGCCCTCGAGGTCGTCATCCCGGTCCCCGTGTCGGCCTCGGCCGAGTCCGACACCCATGCCGTGCCGGTGGGCGATGCGGCGATGGTGCCGCTCGTCGGCCGCATCGCCGCCGGCATCCCGATCACCGCGGAGCAGCAGGTCGACGAGGTGTTCCCCCTCCCTCGCCAGCTGGTCGGCAAGGGCGACCTCTTCATGCTGAAGGTCGTCGGCGAGTCGATGATCGACGCCGCGATCTGCGACGGCGACTGGGTCGTCGTCCGATCGCAGCAGACCGCGGACAACGGCGAGATCGTCGCCGCGATGCTCGACGGCGAGGCGACGGTGAAGGTGTTCCGGCAGCGCGACGGCCACACCTGGCTGCTGCCCCGCAACTCGGCCTTCGAGCCGATCCTCGGCGACGAGGCCGTCGTGCTGGGAAAGGTCGTCGCGATCCTCCGCGCCGTGTGACGACGCGCCCGGGTCTCGGTTCATCCCTCCGGATGAGATCCGTCGCGATCCTGGGCACGGATCCCTCGGCCTCTCTACGGTGGTCGGAGGCGCGCGCCGGTCGCGCCGGAGGGAGCGCCCGTGATCGAGGCGAGAGGGCTGGTCAAGCGATACGGCGCGAAGACGGCGGTGGCAGGGATCGATTTCGACGTCCGGCCGGGAGTCGTGACCGGGTTCCTCGGCCCCAACGGCGCCGGCAAGTCGACGACGATGCGGATGATCGTCGGACTCGACGCGCCGACCGCGGGGACCGTTCGCGTGAACGGACGCCCGTACCGCGACCACGCGGCACCGCTGCACGAGGTCGGGGTGCTCCTCGAGGCGAAGGCTGCGCACCGCGGGCGCACGGCGCGCAACCACCTCAGAGCGCTGGCCGCCACGCACGGGATCCCGGACCAACGGGTCGACGAGGTCATCGATCTCGCCGGGTTGCGGGACGTGGCCCGCAAACGCGTCGGCGGGTTCTCGCTCGGGATGGGGCAGCGGCTCGGCATCGCCGCGGCGCTGCTCGGCGACCCGGCGACGCTGATCCTCGACGAGCCGGTCAACGGGCTCGATCCGGACGGCGTCCGGTGGGTCAGGACGTTCGTCCGGGAGCTCGCCGCCGAGGGCCGGACCGTGCTGCTGTCCTCGCACCTCATGAGCGAGATGGCGCAGACCGCCGACCACGTGATCGTCCTCGGCCGCGGCAGGGTGCTCGCCGACATGCCGATCGGCCAGCTCATCGCCGGCGGCGGCTCGAGCGTGCGTGTCGCGTCCCCGCGGAGCGCCGAGCTCGCCGCCGTGCTCCGGTCCCACGGCGCGACGGTCTCGGACGGGCAGCACGACCTGTTCGACGTCGCCGGGATCGACGCCGCCGCGGTCGGCGAGGCGGCGGCCGCCGCCGGCATCCCACTGCACCAGTTGACGACCGTCGAGTCGTCGCTGGAGGAGGTCTACCTCGCGATGACCGCCGAAGACGTCGAGTACCGGAGCGGGTCCGCCGTTCCCGAAGGGAGCCGGGCATGAGCGCGGTCGTCACGACCGACCGGGCCGGTACCAGAGGGGTCACCGCCGGGGGCGTGCTCCGGTCGGAGTGGCTGAAGCTCGTCAGCGTGCGCAGCACCTTCTGGACGACGGCGGTGTCGCTCGCGCTGACCGCGGCCGTCTCCGTGCTGCTCGGGGTCGCCGCGCGACCCGATCCGAGCGGCGGCCCGTCGAATCTGCCGCTCGTCGGCGCCTCCGTCAGCCTCAGCCTCGTCGCGCTCGTGGTCGGCGTGCTCGGTGTGCTGTCGATCGGGGGCGAGTACGCGACCCTCCAGATCCGCTCCTCCTATACGGCGGTACCGGCACGGTGGCCCGCGCTGGTCGGCAAGGGCGTGATCGTCGGGCTGTGGTCGTTCGTGCTCGGGCTGGTCGTCACGTTCGGCAGCTTCGGGGTGGTCGCGGGCCTGTTCGGCGCGAAGGGCGTCACCGTCGCCTTCGACGGCGACACCGTGGGCGCGCTGCTCGGCGGGGCCTCCTACCTCGCCGTCGTGGCGGTGTTCGCCGTCGGGCTCGGCGCGCTCGTCCGGGCGTCGGCCGCGGGCATCACGATCCTGGCCGCGCTCCTCTTCGTCGCGCCGACGATCGTGAACCTCGCCGCCGCGCTGACCCGGGCGGATTGGCTGCGCACGGCGGGCGAGTACCTCCTCTCGTCCGCGGGCGGGGTGCTGTACGCCGGCCCGGACCCGACGGCCATCCCGCTCTGGGGCGCCCTGATCGCGCTCGTCTGCTGGGTCGCCGCGGCGTGGATCCCCGCCCTGCTGCTGACCAGGGCCCGCGACGTCTGAGGCACGCGGGATCGCCGTCGACGGTCTCGTGAACGCGCGCGACCTCGGCGGACTCCCGCGCGCGATGCTCCCGGACGACCAGGCGACGGCACTCCGCACCTGGCGCGGGACCCTGCCCGGCTGACCCCGCTCAGGCCGGCAGCGTGTTGACGGCGTGCACCCCGGTCGCCCAGAGGTACTGGACGGCGTGCGTCCGGTATGGGCGCCACGACTCCGCCCGGGCGGCGAGCGGGCGGGGCGCGTCCGGGAGCCCGAGCCGTCGCGCCGCCTGCACGACGCCGAGGTCGGTGGGCAGGAACGCGTCGACGTGGAGCGCGCGCATCAGCACCGTGTCGGCCGTCCACGGCCCCACGCCCGGCAGGGCGAGCAGCGCGGCGCGGACCTCGTCCGGCGGCGAGGCGAGGTCGACCGTCCCGTCCGCGAGCGCCGACGCGACGCCGAGCACCGTCCGGATGCGGGACGAGGGCATGCGCAGCACCTCGGTGAGGCGGTGCGGCTCGGCCGCGAGCGCCTCCGCGGTCGGGAACAGATGGGTCAAGCCGCCGTCCGGCGCCTCCAGCGGCTCGCCGAAGGCGGCGACCAGCCGCGCCGTGTGCGTGCGAGCGGCCGCGGTGGAGACCTGCTGGCCGATCACCGCTCGGAGGACCATCGCCTCCGGGTCGAGCGTCCCGGGCGCGCGCCGGCCCGGAGCCGCGACGACGAGCGGAGTCAGCACCGGGTCCGCTTCGAGCACCGCCTGCATCGCGTGCGGATCGAGCGCGAGGTCGAGGGCGATCCGCACCCGGGCGAGCGCCTCCGCCTCGTCGCTCCGGTGGGCGAGCCGGAGCGACGCGGGCACGCCGTGCGCTGTGGGCAGCCCCACCTCGATCACCGCGGCGCCGTGGGCGAGCCGGACGGCGGCGCGGTAGGCGCCGGCCCGCCACTCCTCCACCCCGGGCACGGCGGTCGCCGCGAGATGGCCGTAGAGGTTCGAGGGGTCGAGCGGCGGGGTGAACGGCAGGTGGAGCAGCACCGGTGCCGCGCTCAGGCGGGGACCAGCCCGAAGCGGCGCCGGTAGGCCTGCGGCGACACGCCGAGCTCCGTCGCGAAACGGTGCCGGAGCACCGACGCTTGACCGAATCCGACATCGCGGGCGATCTCCTCCACGGAGCGGTCCGTCGACTCGAGCAGCGACCGCGCCGCGAGGAGCCGCTGCCGAGCGACCCACGCGGCGGGTGTCGCGCCGGTGGCCTGCCTGAACCGGCGCGCGAACGTGCGCGGCGACTGGTGCGCGCGCGCAGCGAGGATCTCCACCGGCAGGTCGTCCGCGAGGTGCGCCTCGATCCAGTCGAGGAGGGGCGCGTACCCGTCATCGACGTGCTCCGGCACCGGGGCGGCGATGTACTGTGCCTGCCCGCCGTCGCGCTGCGGAGGCACGACCATCCGCCGGGCGATGATGTTCGCCGCGGCCGCGCCGAACTCCTCCCGCACCACGTGCAGCGCGGCGTCGATGCCCGCTGCGGTACCGGCGCCCGTGACGATCTTCCCGTCCTGCACGAACAGCCGGTTCGGGTCGACCGAGCTCGCCGGGAACCGCTCGGCCAGCGCCCGGGCGTGCATCCAGTGCGTCGTGCTCGGTCGGCCGTCGAGCAGGCCGGCCTGCCCGAGCACGAAGGCGCCGGAGCAGGCGCTCAGCACCCACGCCCCCCGGTCGTGCGCGGCGCGGAGCGCGTCGAGCACCCGGGGGTCGGCCCTGTCCCCGACGGGCAGCGCCGGCACCGCCACGAGATCGGCGTCCGCAGCGACGTCGAGGCCGTTCGGGACGTCGAGCGTCATGCCGTGCGGGAACGGGAGCGGTCCGGGATCGGCGGCGACGACCCGGAAGTCGAACGAGGGGACGCCGTCGTCGTGGCGATCGATGCCGAACACCTCGCAGAACACGCCGAACTCGAACACGGCCATGCCAGGCATGGCGAGCACGGCGACCTTCCGCAGCATGCGCTCAGTCTGGCAGAGAATCGACGGACGATGTCCGTTCTGCCACTCGTGGCAGGATCCCGGTGGCCGTAGCGTCCCTGCCATGGCCTTCGTGATCCTCCTCTTGCTCCTCGCCGCCGTCGCCGCGGGCGCCGTGCTCGGCACGGTCGAGGCCGTGCGCCGGGACGGGTACGGACCGCGGCCCGACCGCTCCGACCGGACCGCGGACCCGCGCCGCCTGCTCTGACGCCTCAGACCAGGTAGGGCTCGAGGACGGCGCGTTCCTCGTCGCCGACGAGCGCCTGGATGCGCGCACCGGTCTCCTCGTAGACGGTCGCGAGCACGCGACCCTTCTCGTGGAGCAGCGACACGAGGCCACCCTCGTCGAACGGGATGAGCACCGTGACCTCGTGCCGCGGCACCGGCAGCAGCGCGCCGATCGTCGCGAGCAGGCGGTCGACGCCCTCCCCGGTCCGCGCCGACACGAACAGGGCGGTGGGCTCCATCCCGCGCAGCACGAGCCGGGTCGCCTCGTCCGCGAGGTCGGCCTTGTTGAAGACCACCTGCTCAGGCACCTCCCGCGCACCGACCTCCGCGATCACCTGGCGCACCGTCGCGAGCTGCGCGGCCGGGTCGGGGTGCGAGGCGTCGACGACGTGCAGCACGAGGTCGGCGTGCTCGACCTCCTCGAGCGTCGAACGGAAGGCCTCCACCAGCTGGTGCGGCAGGTTGCGCACGAAGCCCACCGTGTCCACGAGGGTGTACGGGCGGCCGTCGGCCGTCTCCGCACGCCGCACCGTGGTGTCCAGGGTGGCGAACAGGGCGTTCTCGACGAGCGCCCCGGCCCGCGTGATGCGATTCAGGAGGCTCGACTTGCCCGCGTTCGTGTACCCGGCGATCGCGACCGACGGCACCGCGTTGCGCACCCGGTTCTGCCGCTTGACGGCCCGGGACGGAGCCATGTCGGCGATCTCCCGGCGGAGCTTCGCCATCCGGGAGTGGATGCGCCGGCGGTCGAGCTCGATCTTCGTCTCACCCGGTCCGCGCGAGCCCATGCCGGCGCCTGCGCCGCCCACCTGGCCGCCCGCCTGGCGGGACATCGAATCGCCCCAGCCGCGCAGCCGCGGGAGCAGGTACTGCAGCTGCGCCAGCTCCACCTGCGCCTTGCCCTCCCGGCTCTTCGCGTGCTGGCTGAAGATGTCGAGGATCACGGCGGTGCGGTCGATGACCTTCACCTTGACGACGTCCTCGAGGGCACGCCGCTGGCTCGGCGCGAGCTCGGTGTCGGCGATGACGGTGTCGGCGCCGACCATGCGGACGATGTCGCGCAGCTCCTCCGCCTTGCCGGAGCCGAGGTAGGTGGAGGGGTCCGGGTTCGGCCGGCGCTGCAGCAGGCCGTCGAGCACCTGCGCGCCGGCGGTCTCGGCCAGCGCGGCGAGCTCCGCCAGGCTGGTCTCGGCCTCGACCTGGCCGCGCGAGTACACGCCGATCAGCACGACGCGCTCCAGCCGCAGCTGCCGGTACTCGACCTCGGTGACGTCCTGGAGCTCGGTCGAGAGCCCCTGCACCCGACGGAGCGAGTTGCGCTCCTCCAGGTCGAACTGCTCGCCGTCGAAGTCGTCGTGCGTCGCGTCGATCGCGCGCTCGAGGTCAGCGGTGTGGATGGTGTCGGTGTCGCGCAATGCGCCTCCTGCTTCGCGGTGCCCGATGCTCCGCGTGTGGTTCGATGCTTCGTCGTGGATGGGGAGCACTACTTCAGCGCGCAGCCCGCGAGCGAGCGCCGCGAGCGCGTCATCCGGGTCGTGCTCCAGGGTGAGCCGTTCGAGCTGAGGACCGCGGACGGCGTGTTCAGCTCGGAACATCTCGACACCGGGACCGCCGTGCTGCTCGCCTCGGTCCCGCCTCCGGCGTCGGAGGGGGAACTGCTGGACCTCGGCTGCGGCTGGGGTCCGATCGCGATCGCGATGGGCAGACGGTCTCCTGGTGCTTCGGTGTGGGCGGTGGATGTGAACGAGCGCGCCCTCACGCTCGCCGCCGCGAATGCCCGACTCGCCGGCGTCCAGGTCAAGACCGCATGCCCCCAGGATATTCCCGCCGGGCTGGAGTTCGCGACGATCTGGTCCAATCCTCCGATCCGCATCGGCAAGGACGCGCTGCACGAGCTGCTGCGGACCTGGCTCCCCCGGCTCGCGCCCGGCGGGGAGGCGTGGCTCGTCGTGGCGAAGCAGCTCGGCGGCGACTCGTTGCAGCGGTGGATCGCGGAGTCCTTCCCGGACCTCGACGTCAGCCGCGCGACGACCGACAAGGGGTTCCGGGTGCTGCGGGTCGCCCGCGGCTGAGGGTCAGACGTCGACGACGCCGGTGTAGACGAGCTCCGCCGGGCCGGAGAGGGCCACGTGCTCGCCGTCCTCGGCGGGGAACATCCGCACGCCCAGCACGCCGCCCGGCACCGTGACGCGCCACTCGTCGGGCGCTCCCCGCCCGGCCCAGTGCCGGGTCGCGAGCGCGGCGGCGACCGCACCCGTACCGCAGGACAGCGTCTCCCCGCTCCCCCGCTCGTGGACCCGCATGCGGATCCGCGCGACGCCGTCGTCGTCGACGAGCGGGTCCTCCGGTCGCACCAGCTCGACGTTCGCACCCGTCGGGGGCGCGGGATCCAGCACGGGGGCCCCGGACAGGTCCGCTCCGGTCAGCTCCTCGTCGTCCGCGAGCGCGACGACGACGTGCGGGTTCGGCACGTCGATGGACAGGCCGGGCCGCACGACGTCGACGCCGGCGATCCGCACGGCGACGTCGTCGGGGCCGAGCGTCCACCGGCCCAGGTCCACGACGTAGCCGGTCCCGCTCCGCTGCACGGTCATCACGCCGCCGCGGGTCGCGATCGGCAGGCGCTCACCCGCCGGCAGCTCGACGAGCCCCTCCTCGATCAGGAAGGCGGTGAACACGCGGATGCCGTTGCCGCACATCTCGGCGGTGGACCCGTCGGCGTTGCGGTAGTCCATGAACCACGCCGCCGCCGTCCCCTGCGGCGCGAGCGGCTCCGCCGACGTGGGGACGGCACGCAGCAGGCCGTCCGCGCCGATGCCGAAGCGCCGGTCGCAGAGCCGCGCGACGTCGCTCGGCTTCAGGTCGAGCTCGCCGTGCGGGTCGGCCACGAGCACGAAGTCGTTCCCGGTGCCGTGTCCCTTCGTGAAGCGGAGCTCGGCCATGGCGGATGAGCCTACCGAGCGTGCGCGGGGCGGGAGGGCGCGAGCGGACCGAGCCGGCGCCGCACGGCCGTCGTCGCGCCGGCCGCGGCGGCGAGCAGGAGGGCGGGCGCCGCGTACGCGACGCCGGGGACCGCACCGGCGACCAGGGAACCGACGGCGGCCGCGACGATGAGCAGCGCGACCTGGAGCGCGAACACGGTGGGGATCCTGGCGGGTGCCACGAACCGGTCGAGGCCGAGCGCCGACCCGAGGGACTGCGTCCCGGTCGCCAGGCCCAGCGCGACGGCGGCGGGCACCGCGGGCGCGCCGACGAGGAGCAGCAGGTAGACGAGCGCCATCCCGCCCGAGCCGAGCGCGAGGAGGCGGAAGGCGTGCCGCGGTCCCACCCGGCCCCCCAGGAGCACCGCGCCCGCGACCTCCGCGAGCGCGAGCACCGCGAACGTGGCGCCGGAGGTCGCCGCACCCGTCCGCAGCGGCACGAGCACCTGGAGCGTGCCGATCCCGAAGCCCGCGGCCGCCGCCCCGCCGAGCAGCACCAGCACGCCGCGACCCGGCACGCGACCGACGGGGGCGACGCCCCCCGCGGCGCCACCGCGATGCGCCACCGCGAGGAGCAGCGCGGCGAGCACCCCGCCGGCTGCGGCGATCGGCGGGACGAGGCCCACCCGACCGGCCGTCGCCAGCGCCGCAGCCGCGATGGGGCCGAGCGCGATGCCCGCCTGGAACAGCACGTTCACGAGCGCGTAGGCGCCCGGGCGATCCCGGCCCGGCACCGAGCTCGCGAACCGTCCCCGGACGGCCGGGGTGATCGCCGGGATCGCCAGGCCGGCGAGCACGGCCCCTGCGATGCGGGCGTCACCCGCGAGCAGCACCGCCGCGACGGGACCGAGCAGCGAGAAGAGCGGGAGGAGGAGCGCCGCGCGGACGCGCGCGAGCAGCGCGCCCTGCGTGACGACGCCGACGGCGTTCCCGATCCCGAACGCGGCGGCGAGCAGCCCCGCCTCCCCGGCCGACCCGTGCCGGTCGAGGACCGCGAGCACGATGCCGAGCGGCCACATGCCGATCGGGACCGCGCCGATCAACGCTGCGATCAGCGAGAGGGCCGTGGATGGCTGCTGCAGCAGTCGGCCGTAGGTGCGCACGGGGGTCCTTCGAGACACCCACCCACCCGGAAGAGGCTGCTCCCTCAGGGGGCCGCACGGCGGCCCGGGACCAGGATACCGGCCTCGCGGTCAGTCGGCCGCCTGCGCCATCGCCTCGAGAACGCGCTCCGTCCGCCTCGGATCGTCGCCGTCGACCGCGAGCGCGCCCTCGTCCCTGGCGAACCACGCCCGCTGCCTGCGGACGACGCGCCAGGTGAGGCGCACGGTCTCGGCGAGGCCGTCCTCCTCCGACATCCGTCCGGCGAGCACGGCGATCGCCTGCGCGTACCCGATCGCCCTCGACGCCGTCTGGCCCTCCGCGAGGCCGCGGGGCAGCAGGGCGCGGACCTCGTCGAGGAGCCCCTCCTCCCGCCACATCCGCTCCGCGCGCGCGGCGAGCCGGGCGGCGAGCGGATCGTTCGGCACCTCCACCACCACCCGGAGGGCCGGCCGCCAGAACGGCGCCGCGTCCGGCAGCGACGCGGCGAACGGCTCGCCGGTGAGCGTCACGACCTCGAGCGCTCTGATCACCTTGCGCAGATTCGCGGAATGGATCCTCGCCGCTGCGACCGGATCCTGCTCGGCGAGCCTGCGCCAGAGCGCGTCCGCGCCGAACGACTCCGCCTGCTGCTCGAGCTCGGCGCGCAGGTCGGGGTCGGTCGCCGGGAACTCGAGCTCCCGGAGCACCGACTCGAGGTAGAGGCCGGAGCCGCCGACGAGGATCGGCACGGCTCCGCGCGCCTCGACGGCCGCGATCGCGGCGCGCGCCGCATCCCGGTAGACCGCCACGCTCGCCGTCTCCGTGACGTCCCACAGGTCGAAGAGGTGGTGGGGGACGCCGCGCCGCTGATCGACGGGCAGCTTGGCGGTGCCGACGTCGAGCCCGCGGTAGAGCTGCATCGCGTCCGCGTTGACGACCTCCGCCGCACCACCCGCGCGCGCGATCGCCTCCGCGACGTCGAGGGACAGCCCGGTCTTCCCGGTGCCGGTCGCGCCGGCCAGGACGAGCAGCACGGGCGGCTCAGCCGCCCTGGGCGGACCGGAGGCCCGGCAGCCCGAGCGAGACCGCCCTGGCGCCGCCCGACGGCGCGGGAACCGCGCAGGAGGCCGCCTCCCGCGCATCCCACGCGTCCCCGGCACGGGTGCGCTCGAGTCGAGGGGCGGCACCGGCGGGCACGTCGGCGATCAGGTACGCGGGCGCCGCATCCGTGACCCGCACCGTCACGAGGTCGCCTGGTCGGGGCCGCGCGACTCCCTCGGGCAGGCCGACGTGCACCAACCGGTTGTCGGCGGCCCGGCCGGAGAGCCGGCGGGTCGCGCCGTCCTTCCGGCCCTCGCCGGTGCCGACGAGCACCTCGACTTCGCGGCCGACGAGGGCGCGGTTGCCGTCCCAGGACAGCTGCTCCTGCAGCGCGGTCAGCCGTTCGTACCGCTCCTGCACCACGTGCTTCGGCACCTGGTCCGGCATCGTCGCGGCGGGCGTGCCCGGCCGGATGGAGTACTGGAACGTGAACGCGGAGGCGAACCGCGACTGCTCGACGACGCGGAGCGTGTCCTCGAAGTCCTCGTCCGTCTCGCCCGGGAAGCCGACGATGATGTCCGTCGTGATCGCGGCGTCGGGGATCCGCGCGCGGACGGCGTCGAGGATCCGCAGGTAGCGGTCCGACCGGTAGGAGCGTCGCATCGCCTTCAGGATCCGGTCGCTGCCGGACTGCAGCGGCATGTGCAGCTGCGGCATCACCACATCGGTCTCGGCCATCGCGTCGATGACGTCGTCGGTGAAGGCGGCGGGATGCGGGCTCGTGAAGCGCACGCGGCGCAGCCCCTCGATCTCCCCGGTGGCCCGCAGCAGCTTGCCGAACGCCTGCCGGTCCCCGAACTGGACCCCGTAGGTGTTCACGTTCTGGCCGAGGAGGGTGACCTCGATCGCGCCGTCCGCGACGAGCGCGCGGATCTCGCCGAGCACGTCGCCCGGCCTGCGGTCCTGCTCCTTGCCGCGGAGGGAGGGCACGATGCAGAACGTGCAGGTGTTGTTGCAGCCCACGGCGATCGACACCCACCCGCTGTACGTCGATTCGCGCTTCGTCGGCAGCGTGGAGGGGAAGACCTCGAGGGACTCGAGGATCTCGATCTGCGCCTCGTGGTTGTGCCGCGCACGGTCGAGCAGGGTCGGCAGCGCACCGACGTTGTGGGTGCCGAAGACCACGTCGACCCACGGCGCCTTCTCGAGGATGGTCGAGCGGTCCTTCTGCGCGAGGCAGCCGCCGACGGCGATCTGGAAGCCGTCGCGCTCCCGCTTCACCTTGGCCAGGTGGCCGAGGTTGCCGTAGAGCCGGTTGTCCGCGTTCTCGCGCACGGCGCAGGTGTTCAGCACCACCACGTCGGGCTGCTCGCCCGCCATGGCGGCCACATAGCCCGCCGCCTCGAGCGAGCCCGCGAGCCGCTCCGAGTCGTGGACGTTCATCTGGCAGCCGTAGGTCCGCACCTCGTAGGTGCGGGCCGGGGCCTCGAGGAGGTCGGTCGCGCTCACCCGAGCAGTGTAGGAACCGCGCAGGGGGTTCCACGCCGCTGCTCGCGTCAGCGGATGCCCGCGCCCTCGAGCGCGCTCCGGACCGCGGTGCGGAGGGAGGAGCCCGAGTACCCCTTGCGCATGAGGTAGGCCGCGAGCCGCCGCTCGGCGACGTCGAACGCGAGCGAGCCGAGCCGGCGGGCGCGCTCGTCGGCGACCTCCTGCAACCGCGCCTCCGCGGTCTCCTCGTCCTCCGCCTGCTCGACCAGCACGGCGTCGATCACGTCCTGCGGCACCAGGCGGCCCCGCAGCGTCGAGCGGATCGCCTGATCGCCGAGTCCCTTCCGCTCCCGGAGGCGGTCGACGAGCCGCGCCGCGAAGGCGGCGTCGTCGAGCAGGCCGCTCTGCCGCAGGCGCTCCAGCTCCCCCTCGACGTCCTCCGGCGGCAGCCCCTTGGCGACGAGCTTCGCCCGGATCTCGCCCTCGGACGCGTCGTGCCGGGTGAGCGCCGCGATCGCGACGTTCTCGGCACGCCTCGACGTCCTGGTCCGCGGCAGCGGCGCAGGGGCGTCCGCGTCCACACCCGGCACGGCCCACTGAGCCTCGTCCTCGGCGTCCGCGGCGCCCGGCGCGCCGTCCTCCGCGCGGCGCCGGGCCTCGGGACCCGCGATGCGCTCGATGTCGGCGAGCGTCTGCTCACGGACGGGTCGCGGGAGGCGGGAACGGCCGGAGGGGGCCGAGCGCTGCTCGACCCCCTCCTGCTGTCCGCTGCCCGCGCGGTTCCCGGGGAACTGCAGCAGCTCACCCATGGGTCAGGCGCCCACCTTGCGGGCGACCGGCGCGCGGCCCTGGAGCGGCTCGACCGGCGCGGCGGCCGCTGCGGCATCCTCGGCCGCCTGCTGCTTGTATGCGCCGACCCCGAGCTTCTTCAGGATCTTCTGCTCGATCTCGTTCGCGATGTCCTTGTTGTTCAGCAGGAAGTCGCGGGCCTTCTCCTTGCCCTGCCCGAGCTGGTCGCCCTCGTACGTGTACCAGGCGCCGGACTTCTTGACGATGCCGTGCTCGACGCCGAAGTCGATCAGGCTCCCCTCGCGGGAGATCCCGACGCCGTAGAGGATGTCGAACTCGGCCTGCTTGAACGGCGGGGCCATCTTGTTCTTGACGACCTTCACCCTGGTGCGGTTGCCGACCGCCTCCGCGCCGTCCTTCAGGGTCTCGATGCGACGGATGTCGAGTCGCACGGAGGCGTAGAACTTCAGCGCCTTGCCGCCCGCGGTCGTCTCGGGGCTGCCGAAGAAGACCCCGATCTTCTCGCGGAGCTGGTTGATGAAGATCGCGGTGGTCTTCGTCTGGTTCAGGCCGCCGGTGAGCTTGCGGAGCGCCTGCGACATGAGGCGGGCCTGCAGGCCGACGTGGCTGTCGCCCATCTCGCCCTCGATCTCCGCCTTCGGCACCAGGGCCGCGACCGAGTCGATGACGATCAGGTCGATCGAGCCCGAACGGATCAGCATGTCGGCGATCTCGAGCGCCTGCTCACCGGTGTCGGGCTGGGACACGAGCATGGCGTCGATGTCGACGCCGAGCTTCTTCGCGTACTCGGGGTCGAGCGCGTGCTCCGCGTCGATGAACGCCGCGATGCCGCCGGCGCGCTGCGCGTTCGCGATGGCGTGCAGCGTGAGCGTCGTCTTCCCGGAGGACTCCGGGCCGTAGATCTCCACGATGCGCCCGCGGGGCAGGCCGCCGACGCCGAGCGCGACGTCGAGCGCGATGGATCCGGTCGGGATGACCTCGACCGGGGCGCGCTCGTCGCTGCCGAGACGCATGACCGACCCCTTGCCGAACTGGCGGTCGATCTGGGCGAGCGCGGTCTCGAGGGCCTTCTCGCGGTCGGTGATGGATGGCATGTTCCGGTCTCCTCGTGGTCGTGTCCCCGGGCGGCCCCGGGGCGCGCTGCTGCCCATCGGCTGTCGTCCCGATGCGGAATCGACAGGGCTGGCGGCACTCCGCCTGTCTGGATCCGACTGTACGAAGCCCCTCCGACAGCGGATGCCGGACGGGCCCCGGACCGCGGATCGAGCCGTCTGGAGCGCCTGTGGAGGAGCCTACGCCGGATCGAACACGGGTTCGATCGACACGCCGCGAGACGTCCGGCGGATGCGCGATCGCGTTCGACCCGCGGCGGAGCCGGGCGCGGGTCCCGGTCAGTGGTGGACGGGACGCCCGCGACCGTGCCAGCGCTCCCGCGGCACCTCGTTGGCGCGGCAGAGCGCCGCCCACACCTCGCCGGCGGGCACGCCGCCTGACAGGGCCTGCTCGGCGGTGCGGCCGCCGAGCTCGTCGATCACGAGCTCGGCGACGAGCACGCGACCCTGCGGCTCACCGAACTCCTCGTCGACGGCGAGCCGGAACTCGCTGACCTTCAGTGCGCGACCAGATCCGCGCGGCGGAGGCCGTCGGTGCCGCCGTCGCGCCCGAAGCGCTCGGTGAAGTCGGCGGGCAGCGCATCGGGCACCTCGATGCCCTCCAGCACCGCGAGCCGGTCGCCGACCTCGCGCATGATCACCGACACGGGGGTGTCGAGGGCGTCGGCGACGGAGGCGAGGATCTCGCTCGACGCCTCCTTCTGCCCGCGCTCGACCTCGGAGAGGTAACCGAGGGCCACGGACGCCTTGCTCGCCACCTGACGGAGGGTGCGGCCCTTCTGCAGACGGAAGTCACGCAGGACGTCGCCGAGCTCCTGACGAACGAGAACCATGTTGTCCCCTCCTTCTCGTTGTTCGGTGTCGAGTGGTTCGGAACCGCCGGTCGAGCGGACGGCCACTGTACCCCTGCGGTGCTGCGACAACGGTACGGCTGCTCACCGACGCCGTGGTGTCGACGTGCCAGACGTAACGGGATCGAAACGCCGCCTATTCCGCCCGCAGGGTCTCGAGCAGCACCGCGAGCGCCAGGTCGACCGCTCCGGCCCGGACCGCCGCCCGGTCCCCGGGCAGCACGGCACCGCGGGCGAGCCGCCGCGTGCCGACGGCGACGCCGACCCACACGGTGCCCGGCGCCTTGCCGCCCTGCCCGTCGGGGCCCGCGACGCCCGTGGTGGCGACGCCGACATCGGCGGCACGCCCGTCCACGGCGAGCGCCCGTCGCACCCCGTCCGCCATCTGCTTCGCCACCTCGGGGTCGACGGGGCCCTCCCACTCGAGCAGCGTCGCGTCCACCCCGAGCACCGAGTGCTTCAGGCCCGTCGCGTACGCGACGACCGCCCCCGTGAGCACCGCCGATGCGCCGGGCACCCGCACGAACGCGTCGGCGAGCAGGCCCCCGGTGAGCGACTCGGCGACCGCGAGCGTGCGCCCGCTCCCACGGAGGAGGTCGAGGACCTGCTCGGCCGTCATCCGCGGTTCAGGCGCCGGTCGTCGACGAGGTACTGGATGCCGGTCAGCACCGTCACGACCAGCGCGGCGGCGATCAGGACCCCGTTCACCCAGGCCATCCACGTCCCGAGCAGGGCGGGGAGCGGCGCGAGCGCCAGCGTGATGGCCACCGACTGCAGGACGGTCTTGGTCTTCCCGCCCTTCGAGGCGGGCACCACCCGCTTCGACAGCACCGCGAACCGCCAGACCGTGATCCCGATCTCCCGGATCAGGATCAGCGCCGTGACCCAGACCGGCACCTCGCCGAACACGGACAGCACGACCAGCGCGGCGCCGGTGAGGGCCTTGTCGGCGATCGGGTCGAGGATCTTCCCGAGATCCGTGACGAGGTTCCTGCTGCGCGCGAGGTGCCCGTCGAGGCTGTCGGTCGAGATCGCGACGACGAACAGGGCAGTGGCGACCCAGCGGAGCGCGCCGCCGTGCTGCCCGAGCACGAGCACGACCACGAACACCGGCACGAGCACGATGCGGAGCATCGAGATCAGGTTCGGCACGCTCCACGTGCTCACCGGCCCGTCGCCGGCTCGCAGCATCCGCGGCTTCGCGGTGTCCGTCATGGCAGCCTCCGCTCCCAGGCTAGGGCCCGACGCTCCCGGTGGACCGTGAACAA
Organism: Amnibacterium sp.; assembly: GCF_051956055.1. Classification (NCBI taxonomy): domain Bacteria; kingdom Bacillati; phylum Actinomycetota; class Actinomycetes; order Micrococcales; family Microbacteriaceae; genus Amnibacterium; species Amnibacterium sp. The sequence continues at coordinate 98,158 of NZ_JBQCGC010000105.1, read as the reverse complement.
GGTCCCGTTCCTCGCGCCGCGGCTGCGGTCCTGGACGTCAGTCGCGCCCGGTGAGGTCCCAGGCGTCCTCGGAGCCCTCGTCGGGCGCGTCGTCGTCGAAGTAGTCGAGGGCGACCTTGCCGCCGCCGCCCGCGGACGCGCCGTTGCCCGGCATGCCCCGCACGGCGGCGAGGGTCTCCTGCAGCTGGTCGGCGGAGACGAGCACGTCGCGCGCCTTCGAGCCCTCGGACGGACCGACGATCTTCCTCGACTCCATCAGGTCCATGAGCCGGCCGGCCTTCGCGAACCCGACGCGGAGCTTGCGCTGCAGCATCGAGGTCGAGCCGAACTGGGTCGTGACGACCTGCTCGATCGCGGCGAGCAGCAGCTCCATGTCGTCGCCGATGTCGCCGTCGATCTCCTTCGCCGGTGCGACCTCGGCCACGTCCTCGCGGTAGTCGGGGCGCGCCTGGTTCTTGACGTGCTGGACCACGGCCGCGATCTCGGACTCGTTCACCCACGCGCCCTGGATGCGCATCGGGTTCGCGGACCCCATGGGGAGGAACAGCCCGTCGCCCTGACCCAGCAGCTTGTCCGCGCCGACCTTGTCGAGGATGACGCGGCTGTCGGTCGCGGAGCTCACCGCGAACGCGAGCCGGCTCGGCACGTTGGCCTTGATGAGGCCGGTGACGACGTCGACGGAGGGGCGCTGGGTGGCGAGCACGAGATGGATGCCGGCCGCTCGAGCGAGCTGGGTGATGCGGACGATCGAGTCCTCCACGTCCCGGGGCGCGACCATCATCAGGTCGGCGAGCTCGTCGACCACGACGAGCAGGTACGGGTACCGCGAGAGCTTCCGCTTGGAGTCGGGCGGCAGCCGGATCTCGCCGTTGCTCACCGCCCGGTTGAAGTCGTCGATGTGCCGGAAGCCGAACGACGACAGGTCGTCGTACCGCATGTCCATCTCCTTCACGACCCACTGCAGCGCCTCCGCCGCCTTCTTCGGGTTCGTGATGATGGGGGTGATGAGGTGCGGCACGCCCTCGTACGCGGTGAGCTCGACCCGCTTGGGGTCGACCATCACCATGCGGACCTCCTGCGGGGTCGCCCGCATGAGCAGGCTCGTGATCATCGAGTTCACGAACGAGGACTTGCCCGCGCCGGTCGCTCCTGCGACGAGGAGGTGGGGCATCTTCGCCAGGTTCGCGACGACGTGGCCGCCCTCGACGTCCTTGCCGACGCCGATCGTCATGGGGTGCGGGGACTTCCGCGCCGGGCCTGAGCGGAGGATGTCGCCGAGGCTGACGATCTCCTTGTCCTCGTTCGGGATCTCGATGCCGATCGCGCTCTTACCCGGGATCGGGGACAGGATCCTGACCTCGTTGGAGGCGACGGCGTAGGACAGGTTCTTCGCGAGCGCGGTGACCTTCTCGACCTTCACGCCCGGGTTCAGCTCGACCTCGTACCGGGTGACCGTCGGGCCGCGCAGGTAGTCCGTGGCGCGGGCGTCGACCTTGAACTCGTCGAGCACGCTCTGGATCGCGGCCTTGATGCGCTCGTTCGCCTCGCTCTTCGCCTTCGGCGGGGTGCCCGCCGCGAGGAGGTGCTCGGGAGGCAGCCGGTAGGCGCCGGCCGGCGCCTGCGCCTGGAACGCGGCCGGCTCCTCCTGCTGGCCGGCCTCGGCCGGCACGTCAGCGGGCTGCACGGGCGCGGGGACGACCGGCGCCGCGGCGGGTGCGACGTCGACCGGCGCGGTGCGCGGGGCCTCGGTCCGCCCGGCGGCGAGCTCGTCGAGCGTCAGGAAGCCGAAGTCGGAGCCGTCGTCGGCGGCCTGCTGCCGCGGCTCGGCCGAGGCGTCCTCGGTGAACGGGAGGTCCGGCTCGGCGAGGGAGGCGGTCGGGGACGCGGACGGCACGGCCGCGGTGCCCGTCGCGTCGATCAGCGGGCTGTCGTAGGCGGGGTCGCCGTCGTGGAGCGGCTCGGCGGCCACCTCCTCGACCTGCTTCCTGCTGCCCGGCCACCACCGGCGGCGCTCACCCCGCGCCGGCGTCGCCGTCTCGTCCGCGCCCAGCGCGGTGAGGTCCGCGCCGTGGAGGTCGTCGCCGACCGCGTCGGGAACGGGCGCGTCGGCCTTGGCGCCGCGCTTGCCGCGGGGCGCGGGCGCGACCGCGGGCGGCTCGGCACCGGCCGCGGGGCCCGCGTCGAACAGGTACGCGTAGAGGGCCTTCAGCCGCTGCGGGAGCCGGTTCGGCGGGGTCTTCGTCAGCACGAAGGCGCTCAGCACGAGCACGACCGCGCCGATCGTCGCGGGGAGGGCCGGGCTGCCGCCCGCGAGCGCCTCCAGGGGCGTCACGACCAGCCAGCCCGCCACGCCGCCGCCGGCGGACAGGTCCTTGAAGTGCTCGGGCTGCGGGTTCCCGGCGACCACCTGCGCGATGGTCGATGCGGAGACGAGCAGCATCGCCGCTCCCACGCCGATGCGTCCGTTGTCGTGGACGGTCGCGGGGTGCCGGAAGAGCCACAGCGCCAGCAGCAGCATGAGCACGGGCAGCCCGACGGTGATCTGCCCGAGCAGACCGCCGAACGTGTAGAGGTGCACCGCCTGCGCGATCGGGTTCGCGCGGAAGAACCACTCGACCGCACCGCCGATCGCGGCGAGGACGAGCAGGAGGAAGGGGACCCCGTCCCTGCGCTGCTCCTTCTGCAGCGTCTCGGGACCGAAGGTGCGCGCCGCGCCGCCGGCGACGTGCGCCAGCCCCAGATAGGCGCGGGTGGCGACGGTGTCCTGCTCCTCCGGCGTCAGCGCCTTCGTGCGGCTGCTCGTACGGCTCGTCCCGCTGCGCGGCGACGCCGACCGCCCGGAGGCCGCCCGCGTCCGCGTCGTGGTGCCCGCGCTCCGGGCGACGGTCGCGCGGGCAGCATCCTTCCCCCTGGGTGCACCCATGCGGCCCAGGCTAGGTCGAGGCGGCGACACCGGCGGGGAGGGGGACGCCCCCCGTCTGGGGGACGCCCGCCCGGGCCGGCGCAGGGCAGTGCCGTCGTGCCGGCGTCAGACCGCCGCGGCGTCCGACGCGAGGATGCCGTCGATCTGACCCATCGCCAGGGTCAGCCCCTCCTCCATGCCCATGTCGAGCATGCGCTGCAGCTGCTCGCGCGACGGGAACGTGGAGACGAACACGACCCTGGTGCCCGCGTCGGTCGGCGTGAGGGTCGCGGCCATGCGGGTCCAGCCGAGCTCCTCGTTCGGCGTCGCCTGCTCGTCCGCGAAGGCGTCGTCGAGCTCGAACGACCGGGGCGCGTCGACCGCGACGATGCGCCAGACGCCGTATGCGCGTTCGCCGTCCGGGCCGACCATGACGTAGTGCGAGCCACCGCCCGGCACGAAGTCGTGCCGGAGGAAGCGGGCCGGCCACCCGGGAGGGCCCCAGTGGCCTGGAGCTGCTCGGAGTCGGCGTACAGCGCCCAGACGCGGTCGATCGGTGCGGCGAACTCGGCCGTGACGGTCAGCGACGGGACGTCGAGGTCCTTCTCGACGGAGAGGACGGGCATGGGATCACTCCTTCTGGTCGGGATCGTCCTCGGCGAGGACGCGATCCATGGCTGCGACGCGATGCCGCCAGAGCGACTCGTACCGGTCGAGCAGGGCGCGAGCCGCGCGGATGCGCTCCGGCTCCGCGTGCACGCGCTGCTCCCGCCCCGCGCGGCTCTTGCCGACGAGGCCCGCCTGCTCGAGCACGCCGACGTGCTTCTGCACGGCGGGCAGGCTCATCGCGTAGGACCGCGCGAGCGCCGACACCGACTGCTCGCGGTCGATCACGCGCACGAGGATGTCCCGCCGGGTCGCGTCCGCGAGCGCGTGGAAGACCCGGTCGACCTCCGCCTGACTCAACTCCACAATTGCAACCATCTGGTTACACGTTAGGGAGAGCGGCACTCCTGGTCAAGGCCCGCAGAGGACCCCACCGACGCGCGACGCCGACCCGCTGGTCGCGATGCGACCGGTCGACGCTTCGTTCTGAAGGAGATCAGGCGCTGACGACGACCGGGACGATCATCGGGCGACGGCGGTGCTTCGTGTTCACCCAGCGCCCGACGGTGCGGCGCACGACCTGCCGGTAGGCGTGCAGGTCCTGCGTGCCGTTCTGCGCCGCCTCCCGCAGCGCGTCGACGATCTGCGGCCGCACCTTCTCGAACACCTCGTCGTCCTCCGCGAACCCGCGCGCGTGGATCTCCGGCCCGACGACGCAGCGCCCCGTGCTCGGGTCGACGGCCACGAAGATCGAGATGAACCCCTCCTCGGCGAGCACGCGGCGGTCCTTCAGGTCCGCGTCGGTGATGGCGCCGACGCTCGACCCGTCCACGTAGACGAAGCCGAGGTCGTACTGGCCCGCGACCCGGGGCACGCCGCCCACCAGGTCGACGGCGGTCCCGTTCTCGGCGATGATCACGCGATCCTCCGGCACGCCGGTGTCCTTCGCGATCTGCGCGTTCGCCACCTGGTGCCGCACCTCGCCGTGGACGGGCATGACGCCGCGCGGCTGCACGATGTTGTAGGCGTACATGAGCTCGCCGGCCGCGGCGTGGCCGGAGACGTGCACCTTCGCGTTGCCCTTGTGCACCACGGTCGCACCGAGCTTCATGAGCCCGTTGATGACGCGGTACACGGAGTTCTCGTTGCCCGGGATGAGGCTCGAGGCGAGGATGACCGTGTCGCCCTCGCCGATCTCGATCGAGTGCTCGAGGTTCGCCATCCGCGAGAGCACCGCCATCGGCTCGCCCTGGCTGCCGGTCGACATGTAGACGATGCGGTCGTCGGGCAGCTTCGCGGCCTGCTTCAGGTCGACCAGCACGTCGCCGGGCACCTTCAGGTAGCCGAGGTCGGCGGCGATGCCCATGTTGCGCACCATGCTGCGCCCGAGCAGCGCGACCTTCCGGCCGTTGCGCTGCGCGGCGTCGAGCACCTGCTGCACGCGGTGCACGTGGGAGGAGAAGCTCGCGACGACCACCCGGCGCGGCGCTCTGCGGATCACGTCGTCGAGCACGGGACCGATGGCGCGCTCGAGCGGGGTGAAACCCGGCACGTCGGCGTTCGTGGAGTCGACGAGGAACAGGTCGACGCCCCGTTCCCCCAGTCGGGCGAACCCGCGCAGGTCGGTGATGCGGTGGTCGAGCGGCAGCTGGTCCATCTTGAAGTCGCCGGTGTGCAGCACCGTGCCTGCCGTGGTGCTGATGGCGATCGCGAGCGCATCCGGGATCGAGTGGTTCACCGCCACGAACTCGAGCGCGAACGGCCCGAGCTGCTCGGTCCCGCCCTCCTTGACCACGTGGGTGTACGGCTTGATCCGATGCTCCTGGAGCTTCGCCTCGACGAACGCGAGGGTCAGCGCCGATCCGAGCACCGGGATGTCGCGCTTCAGCCGCAGCAGGTACGGCACGGCACCGATATGATCCTCGTGCCCGTGCGTGAGCACGACCCCGACGACGTCGTCGAGCCGATCCCGGATCGGACCGAAGTCCGGCAGGATCAGGTCGACGCCCGGCTGGTCGGTCTCCGGGAAGAGCACGCCGCAGTCGACGACGAGCAGCTTGCCGTCGATCTCGAAGACGGTCATGTTGCGGCCGACCTCGCCGAGGCCGCCGAGGGGGACGATCCGGAGCGTGCCGGGGGCGACCGGGCGGGGCTCGGGGAGCTGCTCGCGCATCAGCGGGTCGTCCCGGCGACCTTGGGCAGCGCGCCGCCGGCGGCCGCGTTGCGGTCGGGGCGGAAGTTGCGGAAGTCCGCCCCCGCCACGTCGTGCACCAGTGCGAGCTCGTCCTCGATCACGGCGGCCTCCGCCTCCTCAGGTCCTACCAGGGGCAGCCGCACGCGCGGACTGCCGATCCGGCCGAGCCCGTGCAGCACGTACTTCGCTGCGACGGTGCCCGGCACGTGGGTCATGATCGCCCGCACCAGCGGCTCGAGCAGCCGGTGCTGAGCGGTGGCGGTGGCGAGGTCGCCCGCGTTCACCGCGTCGACGATCGTCCGGTACGGCGCCGCCGCGACGTTCGCGGTGACCCCGATGAGCCCCGACGCACCGATGGCGAGGTGCGGGAGGACGTTGGCGTCGTCGCCGGAGAAGTACAGGAGGTCCGTCTGGTTCAGGACCCGGCTGACCTCGCTGAAGTCGCCCTTGGCATCCTTGATCGCGACGATGTTCGGGTGCTTGGCGGCCCGGAGGATCGTCTCGTACCGGATCGGCACGCCGGTGCGTCCCGGGATGTCGTAGAGGATCACCGGCAGGTCGGTCGCGTCGGCGACCATGCGGAAGTGGGTCAGCAGCCCGGCCTGCGTCGGCTTGTTGTAGTACGGGGTGACGATCATCACGCCGTCCGCGGCGTGCGCGGACTTCTTGTACAGCTCGATCGCGTGGGCCGTCTCGTTGGAGCCGCCGCCCTGGATGATCTTCGCCCGTCCCGCGGACACGTCCCTCGCCACCTCGACGAGCCGCAGCTTCTCCGGGTCGGTGAGCGTGCTCGTCTCGCCGGTCGTGCCCGACACGACGATCCCGTCGGCGCCCGCGGTGATCACCGAGTCGATGTGCCGCTCGACGCCCGGCCAGTCGACCTCGCCGTCGGCGGTGAACGGCGTCACCAGGGCGACCAGCACCTGGCCGAAGGGGTTCTCTGGCACGGACCAGGAGCCTACCGGGCGACGCCGCCCCCGCTTCCGCGGGATCCCTACGGGGCGATGCGGCCGTTCGCGGTGAACGCGGCGTGGGTCGCGGGCATGAGCCCCGCCCACTGGGCCTCCATCGCCTCGGCCACGAGCTCGATCTCCCGCTGGGGGAAGGAGGGCACGGTCGCCTCCGGGTGCTTCGTGCGCAGCGAGAGGAAGTTCATCAGGCTCCTGGCGTTCATCGTCACGTACATCGACGAGTACAGGTTGAGGGGCAGCACGATGCGCGCCACCTCGCGGGCGACGCCCGCCTCGAGCATCGCCCGGTAGGCGCCGTACGCGGCGAGCGACTGCTGCCGAACGGCCTCCTGCACCACGGCGTGCTGCTCGGCGGACCCGGGGAGGAAGTCGTAGGCGCCCGGCTTGCCGACCTGGACCAGGTTGCGGTTCGCGTCCGGCACGTAGAAGACCGGCTGCAGCTCGCGGTAGCGCCCCGACTCCTCGTTGTAGGACGCGATCCGGTGCCGCATGAACTCCCGGAACACGAAGATCGGCGCCTGGACGTAGAAGGTCATCGAGTTGTGCTCGAAGGGCGAGCCGTGCCGGTCGCGCATCAGGTAGTTGATGAGCCCGCGGTCGCGCTTCGCGAGCTCGCCGTCGGTCTCCGCCGCCTCGAGCGACTGCTCCCCCACCGTGGAGACGCGGGCGGCGAACAGGACGTCGGCGTCGCGCGCGGAGGAGCGCACGAGCTCGACGGTCATCTCGGATCGGAACTCGGGTTCGACGTCGGTCACGGCGCCACCGTATCGACGGGCGCGGACACGCATACGCTCGACCCCCGTGCTCCCGCTCGTCCTCGCCGCGGCCGTGGGGGTGACGGCGCTGATCGGGTGGTCCTGGTGGCGCGGCGACGGCGCCCTCGTGCGCGGTTCCGGGGAGCGCATCCGGCCCGCCGAGGTGGCGCTGCCGGACGACGCGTTCGGTGCGCGGGCGACGCTGCTGCTGTTCGGCTCCCGGCAGGACGGGAGGACTGCGGAGGTGCGCGAGCGGCTCGCGGAGCTCGCGCACGGCGAGCAGGGGGTCCTCGTCGCCGAGGTCGACCTGACGGCCCGCGGTGACCTCGCCGGACGGTACGCGGTGACCCGCACCCCGAGCGTGTTCGCGCTCGACGGCGACGGCGCGCTCATGGCACGCGTGCGAGGGGCTGCGGACCGCCGCACGCTCAGGGCGGCACTCGACGCGGCGCTGCGCCGCGCGTCCTGATATCGGGCCCGGTTACGCTCGCTGCATGGCGCAGAAGCGGGTCCCCGTGCCGTCCGCCCGGCCGGCGCCGAGGCGGCCGCCCGAGCCGCCGCCCGCCGCCGTCCCCAAGCCGATCGTCCGCAGGCCGATCGCGAAGGACAGCCGTTTGCGCGTGCTCGTCGCGGGCGCGTCGGGGCTGATCGGGACCGAGCTGGTGCAGCAGCTGACCGCGGCGGGCCACACCGTCCAGCGGCTGGTCCGCAGGCCGCCCCGCGGGGAGCACGAGTTCAGCTGGGCGCCCGACGCGAAGATCCTCGACTTCCGACTGCTGGAGAGCGTCGACGCGGTGATCAACCTCTCCGGCGCCTCCCTCAACCGCATCCCCTGGACGACGCGCTACAAGGAGCAGATCCTGCGGTCGAGGGTGCGCGCGACGCAGGCGCTCGTGGAGGCGATGGGGATGGCGGCTTCCCCGCCGCCGATCTTCCTGTCGGGCTCGGCGGTCGGGTTCTACGGCGACCGGCCGGGCGAGACCCTGACCGAGGCGTCGCCCCGCGGCACCGGTTTCCTCGCCGACGTCGTCGCGGAGTGGGAGGGCGCCGCCGGGCTGGCGCCGTCACGCACCCGCACCGTGTTCCTGCGCACCGGCGTCGTGCTCGCGCCCGGCGGCGGCGCGCTGCAGCCCCTCACCCTCGCGACCCGCTTCGGGCTCGGCTCGACGGTCGGGCACGGCACGCAGCACTGGCCGTGGATCGCGCTGCACGACGAGGCGGCGGCGATCGTGCACCTGCTGACGAGCTCGCTCGAGGGGCCGGTGAACCTGGTCGGACCGACGGCGGCCACGAGCGAGGAGATCACCCGCCGCCTCGCCGCGGATCTGCACCGCCCGCACGTGCTGCGGCTCCCGGAGGCGGTCGTCGGCGCCGGGATGGGCGAGATGGGCCGGGAGCTCCTGCTGCCGAGTCAGAAGGTGATCCCGGCGAAGCTCGAGGAAGACGGGTTCGTCTTCCGCTACCGCACCAGCGACGAGGCGATCGACGCCGTCGTCTCCTGACCCCGGCTCCTGCTCCCGCCCGGGCTCAGCGGGAGAGGGCGATCGCGCGGCGGACCGCGGCGCGGGCCCTGCGCCGGTCGCCGGCGAGGTCGTACGCGAGCCCGAGCCGCAGCCAGGCGCGCCAGTCGTCCGGCCGGGCCTCCGCGGCCTCCGCGTACGGCTCGAAGACCGCGTCCGCCGCCGCGCGCTCGACGCGGCCGCTCGCCCGCCGCGGGAGGTCGTCGCCCGGCAGCGGCCCCTCGGCGGCGAGCCGGCGCGTCAAGCGCGTCGCCTGGAGCCCGAACAGCAGCTCCCGGACCAGCAGGTAGGCGCCGATCAGCGGGAGCACGAGCAGCGCGACGCCGATCCCGGCGCCGACGGGCGTCCCGGTCTGCAGGAAGGCGACCGCGCGGGTGACGACGAGGACGAGGTAGAGCGCCAGCACGAGCGCCATCGTCACCGCGCCCCCGAAGGCCCTCACCCGAACAGCAGCGGCTCGAGGCCGACCGTGACGCCCGCGAGCGTCGGCAGCGCGGCGAGCGCGAGCCGGATGCCGGCCGCGTAGGCGGCGGGCGAGACGGTCTCGTGCCGGATCGTCAGCAGCTCGCCGCTGCCGCCGAACAGCACGTCCTGCTTCGCCTGCACGCCGTCGAGCCGGAGGGAGTGGATCGGCACGCTGCCGACCTGCTGCCCTCGCGCGCGCTGGTCGGTGTGCGGCGCGGCGACGGGTCCCAGCTCGGCCCTGGCCGCGGCGATCCGCTCCGCGGTGGCCACGGCCGTGCCGGACGGCGAGTCCGCCTTGCCGGCGTGGTGCGCCTCCACGATCTCGATGGACTCGAACCAGGTCGCAGCCTGCTCCGCGAACCGCGCCGCGAGCACCGCGCCGATCGAGAAATTGGGCACGATGAGCACCGGAGGCGCACCGTCCGCGCGCCCGGCACGGAGCGAGCCGACCCGCTCCCCCGACCAGCCGCTCGTGCCGACGAGGACCGGCAGCCCCGCCGTGGTCGCCGCGGCGACCACCTCGGGTGAGACGTGCGGCAGCGTCACGTCGACGACCGCGTCGACCTCCTCGGCGAACCGCGGGGGATCCGACGACCCGATGCGCTGCACCACCTGCGCGTCGGGCATCCCGTCGACGACCTCCGCGACGAGTCGGCCCATCCGGCCGCTGGCTCCCACGACGGCGAGGCGGATCACGGGCGTCAACCCTAGCCTTGAGTCCTCATGCGCGTGATCGAGACGACCCCCGACGACCCGGTGACGGCCGAGCTGCTGACGGCCTACTTCGCGGAGCGGACGGCGGGCTTCACCGGGGGCGAGTACCGCGTCGCCCTGCCGGACCCCGCTCGGTTCGCCCCACCTGGGCTGTTCCTCCGCATCGACGACGACGGCGGCGCGCCGCTCGCGTGCGGCGGCCTGCGCGAGATCGAGCCGGAGGACGGTCGGCGGATGGAGGTCAAGCACCTGTACGTCACCCCGGCGGCCAGGGGCACCGGCCTCGGCAGGCGGCTCCTGACGCTCCTCGAGGCGCACGCGCGCCGCGCGGGCGCGGCCTGGCTCGTGCTCGACACGAACAGGGCCCTGGAGGCCGCAGGCGGCCTGTACCGGTCGAGCGGCTTCCTGCCCGTGCCCCCGTACAACGACAACCCGAACGCGACGGACTGGTTCGCGAAGCCGCTGACCCCGCCCGCCTCCTGAGCCCGAGCCCCGAATCAGATCGGCAGCGGCTCCACGAGCCCGGTGCGGAGCTCGACCGGCAGGTGGGCGAGGTCGTTGTGCGAGACGAGCGTCACCGGGCGGCCCGACCGCGCCTTCAGCACGGTGATGCCGCAGTGGGCCTGCGTGAGCCCGAGCCACCGCCACTCCGGCGCGTCGAAGGTGTGGCGCACGAACTCGGCGATCACGAGGTTGTGGGTGATGAGCACGTCGTGGCGCTCGCTGCCGCCCGGCGCCACGAACTCTGCGTACGCATCCGCCATCTGCGCGCGGCCCGCTTCGATCTCCGCGGGCGTCGCCGAGGCGAACCAGCTCATGAACGCCCGCGGCACCTCGGGGGTCGGACCGGACGGCACGCAGTCGAACAGCAGCGCCGAGGGCTTGGGCTCGAGGGACGGCAGCCGCTCCCGGACGATCTCCGCGGTCTCGGCTGCGACGGTGCTCGGGGCGTACCAGACGTTCGTCAGCGGCACGCCGCCCAGCCGTTCGGCGAGGAGCGCAGCCTGCCTGCGTCCCCGGGGGGAGAGCGGACCGTCGACGACGCCGTGCTCGGCGTCCCGGTGCTCGCCGTGCCGCACGAGGTAGAGGTACTGCGTCATCGCGGCACCGATCGTAGTCGCCGCAGCATGTGCAGCCGCCGGGCGCCCCGGCGAGGCGGACCGCTCGTTCCACCCCCGCCGGAGTACCGTGCCGCGACCGCGCTCTGCAGGAGGGGACCCGCCGTGACCGACATCCGGACCGCGCAGGCCCACACCTCGCCGGCCAGGGCGCGCCTCCTCGAGGTGGCGGACGAGCGCTTCTCCGCGGACGGCATCGCGGCCACCGGCGTCGATCGGCTCATCGCGGACGCGCAGGTCACCAAGGCGACCTTCTACAAGCAGTACGGCTCGAAGGACGCGCTCATCCTCGAGTACGTCCGGGAGCGGGCCAGGCGGAGCCGGGACAGGATGACGGCGATCCGGGACGCCGCCCCGGATCCGGCGGCGGCGCTCCGCGCGATCGTCGACGCGGTCGTGGCCGACACGGGCCGGCCGGGGTTCCGCGGCGACCCGCTCCTCAACGCGGCGGCGGAGTTCCCGTCGTCGACGCACCCGGTCCGGCTCGCGGTCGTGGAGCACCGCGACTGGTTCACCGGGTTCCTGGAGGACCGCTTCCGCGAACTCGGCCACCCACGGCCGGGTGGCGCCGCGGACGAGTTCGCACTGCTCTGCGACGGCGCAGTGTGCGGGGCGTACGCCGGGGACGCGGTCGCCGCGACCAGCGCCTTCGAGCGGGCCGCCGACCGGCTCGTCACCGGCGGCGCCTGACCGCCCGCCTCACTCGGCCGAGGCGCGCTCCAGGGCAGCCGCCTCGGAGCGGGAGAGGTGCACGCCCGACGCCGCGGTCGCGGCACAGACCTCCTCGACGGAGGTCGCGGACACGATCGGCGCCGTGACATACGGCCGGGTGAGCAGCCAGCCGAGGGCGACGGCCGCCGGCGGCACGTCCCGCTCCTCCGCGATCCGCACGACCGTCTCCACGATGCGCATCCCGCGGCGCGTCAGGCTCGGCTGCAGGCGCTCCGCGCGCGCCGGGTCGAGCTCCCGGAGGCGGCGGAGCGCCCCGCGGGTCGGCACCTGGGCGGCGAGGAAGCCGCCGGCGAGCGGCGACCTGGGCAGGCAGGCGAGCTCCTGCGCGTGCGCGACCTGCCGCACGCCGGTCTCGTAGTCGGCGCGCTGCATGAGGCTGTGCACGGGCAGCACGACCTCGAACCGGGGCAGCCCGCGCTGACCGGCGAGCACCCTCGCCTGGATCAGGCGCTCGGGCGAGTGGTCGCCCGCACCCAGGTGGCCGACGCGCTGCGCGTCCCGCAGCCCGGCGACGGCCGTCAGGGTCTCCTCCATGACGACCGCGGGGTCGTGCCCGGCGAGCACCAGCACGTCGAGCTGGTCGGTGCCGAGGCGCCGCAGGAGGCGGTCGACCGCGGTGTGCAGGCCCGCAGCGGTCGTGTCCCCAGCGGTGCCCACCCTCGCGAGCAGCACCGTCTGCTCGCGCCGTCGCCGGCTCGCGAGCCAGGTGCCGACGAGCTGCGCGGTGCCGCCGTCGGCGACGTCGTCGATGAGCAGCGCGTTGCCGCCGGCCGCCGCGTAGGCGTCGAGCAGGCGGTGGGCGGAGGTGCGGTCCGCCGTCTCGCCGAGCTTCGAGGTGTTGAGCACGACCGGGAAGACCGCGAGCCCCGTGCGGGCGAGGGGGCGCAGGCGGAACGGCTGCGACGGCGGGTCGAGCAGCGGGCGGGTGGCCCGGTTCGCCATCTGCGCCAGCGAGCGCTCGACCACGGCGAGCGCGGCCGCGACCGCCGGCTCCGGATCGGTGGCGAGGGGGCTGCCGAGCCCGGTGAGGTCGACGGGACGGGTCTCGTCGTCCGGCCGGCTGTGCCGGCCGCGTGGCTCGTCGCTCATGGCCCTCCCTCCGGTGCCCGAGCGTACGGGCCGCGGAGGACAGGAGGCCCGCGGCAGGCCGCGGTGGCTAGGAGTCGGTGACGCGGTCGAGGCGGTCGACCTGATCGGGCGTCAGATCGAGCGCCGCGCCGGGCAGCAGGTCGGCCAGCGCCCTGGCGCTCGGCACGCGGACCAGGGGGGCGACGACGTGGGGACGGGTGAGCAGCCAGGCGAGCGCGATCCGGCCGACGTGCTGCCCGGTCTCGGCCGCGATGTCGTCCATCACGGCGAGCACCGCCGCGCCGCGGCGGTTCACGTGGCGCAGCGCGCCCTGGAAGATCGGCGAGGCGGGCTTGTCGTGCCGCGACCGGAAGTCGCCGCGCAGGTAGCCGTTCGCCAGCGGCGTGCGCGCCAGCACGCCGAGGTCGGCTGCGACGGCGATCGGCGCGAGCTCCTGCTCGTACGGCCGCCGGTCCAGCAGGTTGTACTCGGGCAGGATGATCTCGACCCCGGGGATCTCCATCCTGCGCGCGGTCCGCACGGCCTCGCGGAGGGCCGCCGCACCGAATCCCGCGGCACTGATGTGGCCGACCTTGCCCGCGGCGATCAGCTCCTGCGCGGCGGTGAGCGTGTCCTCGATGGGGGTGGCGGGATCCTCGCCGTCGAGGCCGAGGATGTCGATCCGGTCGAGCCGGAGCCGCTCGAGCGAGGCGTCGACGCCGCGCCGGATCGACTTGGGCGACAGACCGAGCGCGTCCGGGTGCTTGCCGACCTTGGTGGCGATCACGAGCCGGTCGCGCTCGGGGTGCCTGGCCAGCCACGAGCCGATCATGATCTCGCTGCGGCCGCCCGCGTAGTGCGCGGCCGTCGAGATCAGATCGCCCCCTGCTGCGTAGAACAGGTCGAGCTGGTCCGCGGTCTCCTTGGCGTCGGTGGCCCAGCCGAAGACGCTCCCGTCGAGTGCGAGCGGGTAGACGGCCATGCCCGTCTGGCCCACGCGTCGCGAGATCGGACCGGAGAGCGCACTCGGCACACAGTCCCCTTTCGCTCATATGGACCTGGAAGAACGCAGTATCTCATGTTCAGAAATACTGCGAAGGTGCTTGACAAGAGCGGCCCCCGTCCTGAATCGGGACGGGGGCCGCTGGCACGCGGAGGCCTCAGGCCGTCGCGGGCTCCTCGACGACCGGGGCGAGCGAGAGCTTGCCGCGGTCGTCCATCTTCGTGATCTCGACCTGGATCTTCTGGCCCACGGCGAGCACGTCCTCGACGTTCTCGACCCGCTTGCCGCCGGCGAGCTTGCGCACCTCGGAGATGTGCAGCAGGCCGTCACGACCGGGCAGGAGCGACACGAACGCGCCGAACGCCGCGATCTTGACGACGGTGCCGAGGAACCGCTCGCCGATCTCCGGGTTGTGCGGGTTCGCGATCGCGTTGACGGCCGCGCGGGCCGCCTCCGCGCTCGGGCCGTCGACGGCGCCGATGTAGACGGTGCCGTCCTCCTCGATGGAGATGTCCGCGCCGGTGTCGTCCTGGATCCCGTTGATCGTCTTGCCCTTCGGGCCGATCAGCTCGCCGATCTTGTCGACGGGGATCTGGACGCTGATGACGCGAGGCGCGGTCGGCGCCATCTCGTCGGGGGCGTCGATCGCCTGGTTCAGCACGTTCAGGATGGTGAGCCGCGCCTCCTTCGCCTGCTGCAGCGCGCCGTCGAGCACCGACGACGGGATGCCGTCGAGCTTCGTGTCGAGCTGGATCGCCGTGACGAACTCGCTGGTGCCGGCGACCTTGAAGTCCATGTCGCCGAGCGCGTCCTCCGCGCCGAGGATGTCGGTGAGGGTCGCGTACCGCGTCTCGCCGTCCACCGTGTCGGACACGAGGCCCATCGCGATGCCCGCGACCGGTGCCTTCAGCGGCACACCGGCGTTCAGCAGCGACAGCGTGGACGCGCAGACCGAGCCCATCGAGGTCGAGCCGTTCGAGCCGAGCGCCTCGGACACCTGGCGGATCGCGTAGGGGAACTCCTCGCGGGCGGGCAGCACCGGCACGAGCGCGCGCTCGGCGAGGAAGCCGTGCCCGATCTCGCGACGCTTCGGGCTGCCGACGCGGCCGGTCTCACCGGTCGAGTAGGGCGGGAAGTTGTAGTGGTGCAGGTAGCGCTTCTTCGTGATGGGCGACAGCGAGTCGATCTGCTGCTCCATCTTCAGCATGTTCAGCGTGGTGACGCCGAGGATCTGCGTCTCGCCGCGCTGGAAGATCGCCGAGCCGTGGACCCGCGGGATGACCGCGACCTCGGCGTCGAGCGGGCGGATGTCCTTCAGCCCGCGGCCGTCCATGCGGACGCCCTCGGCGAGGATCCGGCCGCGGACGACCTTCTTCGTGACCGACTTGTAGGCGCCGGAGACCTCGCCGAGCGCGGAGGCGGGCAGCGAGCCCGCGTCGACTCGCTCCTGCACGGCGTCCTTGACCCGCGCCTTGAGCTCGTCGTCGGCGTCCTGCCGCTCGATCTTGCCGGCGATCCGGTACACGGCCTTCAGGTCCTCGAGCGCGAGCTCCTCGACGACCGCGTACGTCTCGTCGGAGTAGGGCAGGAAGACCGGGTACTCGCGGGTCTCCTTCGCGGCCTGCTCGGCCAGCTTCGCCTGCGCCTCGACGAGCGTCTTCAGGAAGGGCTTGGCGGCCTCGAGGCCCTGGGCCACGACCGCCTCGCTCGGCTTCGTCGCGCCGGCGCGGATCTTCTCGAACGCCGTCTCCGTCGCCTCCGCCTCGACCATCATGATCGCGACGTCGCCGGTCTCGGTCACGCGGCCCGCGACGGTCAGGTCGAAGACGGCGTCCTCGAGCTGCGCGAAGGTCGGGAACGCGACCCACTGGTCGTCGATCAGAGCCAGCCGGACGCCGCCGATCGGGCCGCTGAAGGGCACGCCGGACAGCTGGCTGGAGGCGGACGCCGCGTTGATCGCGAGCGCGTCGTAGAACTCGCCCGGCGCGATCGAGAGCACCGTGATGACGATCTGCACCTCGTTGCGGAGGCCGGTGATGAAGGACGGGCGCAGCGGCCGGTCGATCAGGCGGCAGACGAGGATCGCCTCGGTCGAGGGGCGGCCCTCACGGCGGAAGAAGGAGCCGGGGATCTTCCCGGCGGCGTAGGACCGCTCCTCGACGTCCACCGTCAGCGGGAAGAAGTCGAACTGGTCCTTCGGGTGCTTGCCGATGCTGGTCGCGGACAGCAGCATCGTGTCCTCGTCCAGGTACGCGGCGACGGAACCCTGCGCCTGCTGCGCGAGGCGGCCTGCCTCGAAGCGGATGGTGCGCTTGCCGAACTTCCCGTTGTCCAGGACGGCTTCGGCGGACTTGATCTCGGGACCCTCCAAGAGGTGTCTCCTTTTCTGATTCGTGGTCGAAGCAGACGGAGATCAGCGGGGAGGAGCGTGGCAAGCCGAGTCGTGCCGCGTCCACGGTGGACGGGGCCGAGCACGGCTTCTGGTCATCAGTAGAAGAGCGCGGGGCCGGCACCGGTCCCGAAGTCCACCACTAACGACCAGCTCCCTGCCGGTCTGCTCCGGTGCTCCGCGCAGACGCGAAGCGCGTTGATCGTACCAGGAGGCGTGTCGCGCCGACGGTGTCCGCGGATCCGGGGTCGGCCGTGTTCAGCGGCTGCCGACCTTCGTGGCCATGCGGGGGCCGGCGATCGCGACCAGCACCGCGACCACGGCGCTGAAGACCACGAGCACGGGAACGGCGGGCAGGAAGGCGATCGCGGCGCCGACGGCGAGCACCGGGACGGTGAGCCCCACGTAGGCGATGAGGAACATCGCGGCGAGCACCTCCCCCCTCCGCTCGGGCTCCACCAGGCCGCCCGCGACGCCGAGCGAGGCGCGGAACAGGAGGCCCACGCCGGCTCCGGCGACGAGACCCCCCACCACGAAGACCGCCTCCGCAGCGAGGAGGGCGCCGGTCGCCAGCCCGGCCAGGCCGACGACCATCGCGACCGTCGCGACGACGAGCTGCACACGGACGGGCACGGGGGTGAAGAAGAGCTGCGCGACGGCCGCCACGGCGAAGACGCCGAACGGCACCGCTCCCGCCACCAGCCTCGACGGGGAGTGGAACTCGCCAGCCAGGAAGGAGGGCGCCAGGGAGGTGAAGAGGCCGAACACGGCGAAGGCGCCGAAGACGCCGGCGCCCGCGGCGGAGAACACGTCCCTGCCCTCCGCGGGCACCGCGACCCGCTGGGGCCGCCACGGCCTGGCGGTGCGGTGCACCGTCTCGGGTGTCGCCAGCATCACCGCCGCCGCGAGGACCAGCACGACCACCGCCACCAGGTAGGGCGTCACGAGCGGCGCGGGCACGAAGGCGGCCAGCACGCCGCCGACCAGGGGACCGAGCCCCAGCCCGCCGATGTTCGCGACCGTCGCGACCGCGGCGGGCACGCCCGCGCGAGCCTCGCCGTGGGCGGTGCGCCACAGCTCCCCCAGGTGCGCCGTCGCCGCGGCGGTCAGCGCCCCCACCCCGAGACCGGTCAGGAACCGGGCGGCGATCAGCACCGGCACGGTCGGCACCAGGGCGAAGAGCACCGCCGCGATCAGCTCGAGGACCAGGGCGACCAGGACCGGCCGCTTGCGTCCCACCCAGTCGGAGACGTGCCCGACCAGGTACAGGCTGAGCGCGACGCCCACGGCGTACGCCGCGAAGACGACCGTGACCACCCAGGTCGGGAAGCCGTCCCGCTGCTGGTAGATCGCGTACAGGGGCGTCGGGATCGTCGTGAACGCCATCGCGGCCAGGAACACCGCCGCGGTCGTCCAGAACGCGGCCCCAGCCGGGAGGCGGGTCGCGGGAGCGGGCGGGCTGGAGGTGGTCACGGGCATCCATGGTGCCTCCCCCGACCTGACCCCTCGGCGGTCCTCGCACTCGTGCGGAACCGGGCGCCGGCCGGGTGCCCGCCGACCATCAGCCGGACTCCGGCTCCGCGTGTCACGCTGCGCCGATGAGCACCGCGGCCCCGCACCAACCCGTCTTCCGCCACGCCGAGGAGCCGGAGCGCACGCGCCGGCACGGCTGGTGGTGGAAGTTCCTCCTCGCCGGTGCCGCGCTGTGGCTCGCCACCATCGTGGCCACCGTCCTCACGCTGAACGCGAACCTCGTGCCGACGCTGATCCTGCTCGGCAGCTTCCTGATCCCGTTCACCGTCGTGCTGTTCGCCGCCGAGCGGATGAACCGGTCGTTCCCGCTCACGTCGCTGATGATCGCGTTCTTCGTCGGCGGCGTGCTCGGCGTGCTCGGCGCCTCGCTGCTCGAAGCCCCGCTCCGCGCGAGCGGCCTCGGTGGGTTCATGCTCGTCGGGCTGATCGAGGAGCTCGTCAAGGGTGTCCTCCTCGTCGTGATCGGAGCACGGATCGCGCCGAAGACCGCCCGGCAGGGCGCGCTCCTCGGCGCGACCGTGGGTGCCGGCTTCGCAGCCTTCGAATCGGCGGGCTACGCGTTCAACGCGGCCCTCTCGAGCCGCGGCATCGACCTGCTCGGCCTCCTGCAGACGGAGGTGGTCCGAGCGGTGCTGACCCCGCTCGGGCACGTGCTGTGGACGGCGGTGCTCGGTGCGGCGATCTTCGCGGCGTCCAGGGACGGCTATCGGTACCGGCTCTCGATCGGGGTGGTGCTCACCTACCTGCTCGTGGCCGTGCTGCACGGGCTCTGGGACTCGATGGGCGGCATCAGCACGATCATCGCGATCCTGTCGACCGGCAACGCCGTGCCCGCGCTCTACTACAACACCCTCCGGCCCGGGACCGCTGGCGAGGTGGGCGCCATCACCACCGGCGTCTACGTGCTCGGGCTCGGCGTGGTGTCGGTCATCGGCGGCATCGCGCTGCGCGGCATCGTGCGGCACCACCGGACCCGCGACCGCGCGCTGTCGGAGCAGCTCGCGCGGCCGCAGGCCGGCGAGGAGCCGGTCAGCTCGCCGTGATCTTCGCGGGGTTCAGGTTCCGCCCGGGGTCGGTCGCGGTGAACAGCCCCTCGAGCACCCCGATGCCCGACTCGGACAGCACGTCCGGCAGCCATTCCGCGTGCTCCACCCCGATGCCGTGGTGGTGGCTCGGCACGCCGCCGAGGTCGATGAACGCCTGCTGGATCGCGTGCTTCACGACGTCGTACTCCGCCTCAGGGTCCTCCCCCATCACGAACGCGAAGGTGAAGTAGAGGCACGCGCCGGAGTGGTACGAGTGCGACAGGTGGCTCATGATCCAGCCCTTGCGCCCGATCGACTCGTACGCCGCCTCGGCGGCGGCGATGACGCCGTCGTGCATGCGGTCGAGCCCGGTCCACGGCACGCTCGTCTCCGAGACGTCGCCCGCGGTGCCGCGGTCGAGGAGGAAGTCGCGCAGGTACGGGGTGTCGAACTTCTTCTGGTCGTAGAGCACGCCCGGGCCGGTGCCGACGCCGATGCCGCCGTTGCGCTTGACGATGCGCTCCACCGCGCGGCGCTGCTTCGCCACGTGGTCCGGCGCACCCTCGTAGCCGATGAAGGAGAGGCACATCTCGTCGAGGTTCCAGCCGCGGCGCTTCAGGAACGCGAAGAGGCCCCGCTGCGCGAGCCCGGAGAACCCCTTCGACTCCTTCGAGGTGGCGAGGGAGAACCCGGTCTCCCGGCCGTCGGAGACGCGGGTGACGGCGGGATGGACGTCGCTCTCGGCGATCTGCCGCATCGCGCGGCTGCCCGCGCGCCAGTTCGGGAAGAAGTAGGCGTGGATGACGCGCTTCGCGGGCGTGCGGTGCACCTGCACGGTCGCCTCGGTGATCACCCCGAGGCGCCCTTCGCTCCCGAGCACCATCTCCTTGACGGACGGGCCGGTGGAGGCGGACGGCGACGGCCGCAGCTCGAGGAGGCCGCCCGGCCGCGCGACGTGCAGCCCCTTCGTGATGTCGGCGATGTCGCCGTACTTGTCCGACTGCATCCCGGAGGAGCGCGTCGCGATCCAGCCGCCGAGGCTGGAGTGGGTGAACGAGTCGGGGAAGTGCCCGATCGTCCAGCCCCGCGCGTTCAGCTGGGCCTCGAGCGCCGGTCCGAGCGCACCGGCCTGGATCCTCGCGAGCCCCGAGCCCTCGTCGATGTCGAGCACGCGGTCGAGCAGGCCCATGTCGAGCGAGACGACCGGGCGCGTCTCGTTCGGCACCGGCTCGAGCGAGCCCGCGATGTTGCTGCCGCCGCCGAACGGGATGAGCACCGCGTCGTGCGCGACCACCACGTCGACGACCGCCTGCACCGCGGTCTCGTCCGCGGGGTACACGACGAGGTCGGGCACCCGGGGCAGCCGGCCGGCGCGCACCTTGATCAGGTCGCGGATGCTCTTGCCGTAGGTGTGGACGACCCGGTCGAGGTCGCCGTCCCGCACCCGCTCGGCCCCGACGGCGTCGGCCAGCGCCGCCCGCAGGTCGCCTCCCGCGATGGAGGCGGGCACGTCGATCGCGCCGAAGTCGGGCTGGTCCAGGGGGCGCACGGCGTGGAGGTCGAGCCCGACCGCCTTCAGCACGAAGGGGGCGAAGGCGGGCTTGTCCTCGTGGTGGAACGCGACGCCGGGGACGCCCCAGCCCCACCACTTCATGTGCTCGACCGGCGCGGCCGGATCGGAGCGCTCGGCCGCGGCGCCGGTGAGGGGGGCGAGGTCGGTCATCGGGATCCTCTCGTCGCGGCGCCGCGCCCCCGGGAGAGGACGGCGTGCGCGTGCTCGTCGTGCAGTCGCTGCACCTCGCCGCGGACGCGGCGCATGTAGTCGGTCGGGTTCTCCCCCGCCTCCGCGAACACCGGGTCGCCGTAGACGACGGCGACCGGCGGACGACCGGGCTTCGGCCACTTCGAGCCGCGCGGGTGGGCGAAGTGCGCGCCGATGATCGCGACGGGCAGCATCGGCACGTTCGACTGGCTCGCGAGCGCGGCGGCGCCGACCTTGAACTGGCCGATCCTGCCGGTCCGGCTCCTGGTCCCCTCCGGGAAGATGATCAGCGGTACGCCGCGCGCGAGCAGCGCCCGCGCCTCGGACGCCGGCCGGTTGATGCCCGCGCGATGGATCGGGAACGCGTTGAAGAACAACGCGGTCAGCCCCTTCCTCCAGCGCACGTCGAAGAAGTAGTCGGCCGCGGCGCCAACCGACACGTACCGTGCGAGGCGGCGCGGCAGTGTCGTGCAGAGCAGCGGTGCGTCGAGATGGCTGGTGTGGTTCGCGACCACCACGAACGCCCCGCGCAGACCGGTCAGGCGCTCGCGCCCGAGGATCCTGACCCGCACCACCGAGCGCAGCACCCCGCCCAGGAGGACGCGCTGCGCGACCCAGCGCGCGGCCGCCATCGGCTTCGAGGTGTATCGATCGAACCGCACACCCGGGGGTTCGGAGCCGACGGGTCGCTTGGTCGTCACCCGCGTCGTCACTCGGGAAGGCTACTGCGGCGGCGCTCGCTGAGCGCTCTGGAGACCCGCCGGATGCCCGATCTCGGCGCATGCCTCGCGACGAACATGAGCGCCTTGTACCTGGCGCTCGGGGTGGAGACGACCTTCCCGCGCGACAGGTCGCGGAGCGCCGCCGCGACGAGGTCGTCCGCGTCGAGCCACAGGCCTCCCGGCATGGAGGAGCCGCTGATGCCCGCGCGGGCATGGAACTCGGTGCGCACCCAGCCGGGTTCCAGCGCCATCGCGGTCACGCCGGTGCCCTCGAGCTCGTTCGCGAGCCCCTCCGTGAACACCGTCACCCACGCCTTGATGGCCGAGTACGCCCCCATGGTGATGCGGCCGGCCGTCGACCCGACGTTGACGATGCGGCCGCGCCCCCTGGCGGTCATCGCGCGTCCCGCCGCGCCGGACAGCACCTGCACCGCCCGGACCATGACCTCGAACGCGCGGTCGTGCGCGGCCTGGTCGGTCGACAGCAGCGGGGCGCGCACCGAGAAGCCGGCGTTGTTGACGAGCAGGTCGACGGGGCGCGCCGCGTCCTCGAGCCGCGCCGCGACCCGGCTCACGTCCGCCCGATCGGCGAGGTCGGCCCTGAGCACCTCAACGGCCCTGCCTGCCGCCCGGTAGCGCGCGGCCTCGGACTCGAGGCGCGCCTCGTCGCGGGCCACGAGCACGAGGTCCCAGCCTCGGGCGGCGAGGGCTCGCGCGAAGGCCGCGCCGATGCCGCTCGTCGCCCCGGTCACGAGCGCGGTCGCCATTCCGCATACGATACGGACCCGATGACTGCCCCCGCTGGTGCCGACAGCGGCGCCCTCAACTCCGACGGGCCCGTGGGGCGACTCTCCGGGCACGTGCTCGTCACCGGTGGCACCGGTTTCGTCGGCCAGGCGGTGCTCGAGCGGCTGCTCGTCTCGCATCCCGAGACCCGCATCTCGCTGCTCGTGCGCGGCAAGACGGGCCAGAGCGCCGACGACCGCGTGCGCAAGCTGCTGTCGAAGCCGGTGTTCAAGGCCTGGCGCGAGGCGGTGGGCCGCGACGAGGCCGCGCGGATCTTCACGGAGCGCGTGTCCGCGATCGAGGGCTCGCTCGACGCCGTGCCGGCGCTGCCCGCCGACCTCGACGTCGTGATCCACAGCGCGTCGACCGTGTCCTTCGATCCGCCGATCGACGAGGCCTTCGCGACGAACGTGGGCGGCGCCTCCGGGATCTACGGCGCCCTCCGCGACAGCGGCGCCGACCCGCACGTCGTGCACGTCTCCACCTGCTACGTGGGCGGGATGCGCAAGGGCGTGCTGCCGGAGGCGTCCCTCGACCACGGCGCCGACTGGCGGGTCGAGTCCGCTGCCGCCGCGGCCTCGAGGCAGCGCGTCGAGCTCCGCAGCCGCGAGCCCGGCGTGCTCAGGACCCTGCTGCTCCGCGCCAGGGCCGAGCACGGCAAGGAGGGCCCGCGGGCCGTCGCCGCGGCCGCGGAGGCCGCGCGCGTCGACTGGGTGAAGAAGCGGCTGGTCACCGCGGGCCGCGCCCGCGCGCAGAGCCTCGGCTGGACCGACGTGTACACGCTCACGAAGGCGCTCGCGGAGCGGGCCGCGGAGGAGCTGTGGGGTGCCGAGCACCGGCTGTCGGTGGTGCGCCCGAGCGTGATCGAGAGCGCGCTGGAGCACCCGTTCCCCGGCTGGATCGACGGGTTCAAGGTCGCCGACCCGCTGATCATCGCGTTCGGCCGCGGTCAGCTGCCGGACTTCCCGGGCGTGCCCGACTCCGTGCTCGACATCATCCCCGTGGACTTCGTCGTGAACGCGATCCTCGCGGCCGCGGCCACGCCGCCGCATCCTGCCGCCCCGAGGTACCTGCACGTCGCCTCCGGGGCCAGCAACCCGCTGCCGTTCCACGAGATGTACCGCAACGTCCACGAGTACTTCACGGCGAACCCGATCCCGGACACGCCGGGGGCCGAGCGCGTGCCGACGTGGCAGTTCCCCGGCGACCGGCGCGTGGAGCGCGCGATCCGGCGCGCGGAGACGCTCGTCGGCGCCGCGAACACCGCGCTCGACCGGCTGCCTTCGACCCCGAGGACGCGGGAGTGGCAGCGGACGATGGGCCGCCGCGAGCGCGACGTGAGCAGCCTCCGCCAGCTCTCCGACCTGTACCGGGCGTACGTCGGGACCGAGCTGATCTTCGACGACACCGTCGCACGGGCCCTCAACGCGCGGATCGCGGAGGCGTGGCCCGGTGAGGGGTTCGACACGACGCGGATCGACTGGGGCGACTACCTCCAGCGCGTGCACGTGCCGGCGATCACGCAGCTGATGCGGGTGTTCTCGCGCGGCCGCGGCGGCGACCGCACGCCGACAGGCGCCGCGCCGAAGCCGCTGCCGGAGCGGACCGACGTCGTGGCGGTGTTCGACCTCGAGGGCACCGTCGTCGAGTCGAACATCGTGCAGCAGCTGCTGTGGGTGCGCAGGGCGCAGGGCGGCGAGGCGGCTGCCGCCGCGGAGGCCGGCTCCATCCTCACCCGCCTGCCGTCGTACCTGGCGGCCGAGCGGCGCGACCGCGGGGAGTTCCTCCGGACCTTCCTCCGCCGGTACGCGGGCATGCCCGCCGAGCGGCTGGAGGCGGCCGTGCGCGGCGGGTACACCGACGCGCTGCTCGCGCACACGAGCAGCGCGGCGCTGCGGCGCGTGCGCGAGCACCGCGCCGCCGGCCATCGCACGGTGCTCGTGACCGGCTCGATCGGCGTGCTGGCCGAGCCGCTCGCCGCGCTGTTCGACGAGGTCGTCGCCGGCACCATGCACGAGGACGGCGGGACCCTCACCGGCTACCTCGGGGCGCCTCCGCTGGTGGACGAGGCGAGGGGCGCCTGGCTCGTGCAGTACGCCGAGCGCGGCGGGTACGACCTCGCGGGCTCCTACGCGTACGGCGACAGCGTCGCGGACCTGCCCTGGCTGTCGCTCGTCGGCACCGCGACCGCGGTGAACCCGGACGCCCGGCTCGCCCGCGCGGCGCTGAAGCGGCGCTGGGCGATCGTCGACTGGCGGCGCGGCGGGGTGTCCAGGGCGGACCTCGGCACCGCGTGACCGATCCGGCCGACGTCGTCGCCCGGCTGCGCGCCTCCGGTGTGGTGTTCGCGGAGGAGGAGGCGGCGCTGCTCGCGGACGCGGCGACCGGCGACCGGCTCGAGGCGCTCGTGGCGCGCCGGATGGCGGGTGAGCCGCTCGAGCCGCTGCTCGGCTGGGCGGCGTTCGACGGACTCCGCGTACCGGTCGACCCTGGCGTGTTCGTGCCGCGCCGTCGCACCGAGCTCCTCGCCAGGGAGGCGGCCGCGCGCGCGAGGCCCGGCTCCGTGGTCGTGGACCTCTGCTGCGGCACCGGCGCGGTCGGGCTCGCGATCGCGACCCGCGTCCCCGGCGTCCGGCTGCACGCCGCGGACCTCGACCCCGCGGCGGTCACGAACGCGCGCCGCACCGTGACCTCCGTCGGCGGCGCGGTCTGGGAGGGCGACCTCTACGCGGCGCTGCCCGAGCGGCTCCGGCACGGCGTCGACGTCATCGCCGCGAACGCGCCGTACGTGCCGACGGACCGCATCGCGGACATGCCCCGGGAGGCCCGCGACTTCGAACCGCACCTCGCGCTCGACGGGGGCGACGACGGGCTCGCCCTGCACCGTCGCGTCGCGGCGGGCGCCGCGGACTGGCTCCGGCCGGGCGGCAGCCTGCTCATCGAGACCGGCAGGACCCAGGCGGCGTGGACCGCGCTGCTGCTCGAAGGCGCGGGCCTCGACGCCGACGTCGTCTCGGACGACGGGATCGACGGCACGGTCGCGATCGGCGTCCTCCCGTAGCCGACACCCCAGCCGGGCGGCGCTAGCGTCGTCGGGACGGAGGTGCCGATGGGCGAGGACGTGCGGCTCGGGGTCTGGGCGATGCTCGGCGAGCCGAGGACGACGGCGGCCCTCGAGGACGCGGGGTTCGACTGGGTGCTGCTCGATGCGCAGCACGGGCACTTCGACGACGCGGCCGTGCGCGCGACCTTCGCGCTGCGCCTGGAGCCGAGGGTGCCGGTCCTGGTCCGCCCCGCGGCGAACCGCGCTGACCTGATCGGCCGGGCGCTCGACGCGGGGGCCGACGGCGTGATCGTGCCGCTCGTCGAGCGCGCGGAGGAGGCGGAGGCCGCGGTCGCAGCGGCCAGGTACCCGCCCCGCGGCATCCGCAGCTTCGGACCGCTGCCCGGCTCCGCGCAGGCACCCCGGCCGTGCGGGGGCGTCATGGTGGAGACGGCGGACGGGCTCGCCGCGGTCGACGCGATCGCGACGACGCCCGACCTCGACCTGGTCTTCGTCGGTCCGTTCGACCTGTCGCAGAGCCTCGGCACCACCGTCGACGACCTGCTCGCGGACGAGCGGCCGGACGCGCCGCTGCGCCGCATCCTCGCCGCGTGCCGCGCTGCGGGGGTCCGTGCCGGCGCGTTCGGGGCGACCGAGCCGCGGGCGCGCCGGTTCGTGGAGCTCGGCTTCACCGACGTGGTCGCGGCGCTCGACACGTCCGTGCTCGCGGCGGGCGGGGCGATCGCGGATCGGGTCCGCGCCTGAGCCCTTCGCGGATCCGGATCCGCGAGGTGCTCAGACCGCGGCGAGCTTCGCGCGCAGCGCCTCGTCGGAGGGCTCGACGAGGTGCGAGCCGTCGGGGAACACGACGACCGGGATGCTCGGGCGGCCGCTGATGGCCATCGCCTCGTCGGCGGCCTCCTTCGACGCCTCTACGTCGACCCAGCGGTACGCCACGCCGTCCCGGTCGAGCAGGGCCTTCGAGCGGCGGCAGTCGCTGCACCAGTCGGCGCCGTACACGGTGATCGCCTGGGGATCCGTCATGGTCCGAGCGTATCCGCGGCGGGGAGGCTCCCCGTGCGCCGGCGGGCGCCGCCGCGTCCCCGGCACCTGACCGCGGGCTGTCCGCGTCCGCTGAGACGCCCGCAGCCCGTCGACGGCGACGACCGCGACGGCTACCGTGAGCGCCTGGTGCTCTGTCGACGACGACGGGAGGGCGATGGGCTCGACGACCGCTCGACGCCGCCTCGTCGCGGAGTCCTGGGCACGGGCCCGCGCACGCCGCCTCGCGCCGGATCACGCGGAGCCCGGCGTCCCGCTCGACGACGATCTGCTCGAGGACGTCAGGCGCGGCCATCCGCTCGCAGCGGCCCTCCCCGTCATCCGGTCCCTCCTCGTGCGGGGCGCGGACGACGGCTCCGGCGTCGTCGTCGCGGTGGGCGACGCCGTCGGCCGCCTGCTCTGGGTGGAGGGCGACCGATCGCTGGTGCGCAGAGCGGAGGGCATGCGCTTCGTCGCGGGGGCCGACTGGTCCGAGTCGACCGTCGGCACCTCCGCCCCGGGCACGGCGCTCGCCCTGGACCGCGCGGTGCAGATCGCGGGCGGCGAGCACTTCGCGCTGCAGGTGCAGCGGTGGAGCTGCACCGCGGTGCCGGTGCACGACCTCCGCACCCACGAGACGATCGGCGTGCTCGACATCACGGGCGGCCCGGACGCGGTCGGGCCGAGGGCGCTGCCGCTGCTCGAGGCGACCGCGGCAGCGGTGGAGCGCGAGCTGCTGCTCCAGCGCCTGCAGCGTCCGGCGCGGACCGCGGGCCCTCCGGGCGTCGCGCGTGCGCCCCGGCTGTCGGTGCTCGGCCGCGACCGGGCCGTGCTCGCGGTCGGCGGCCGCGAGCTCGTCCTGTCCGTCCGGCACGCGGAGCTGCTGACGCTGCTCGCCTGGCACCGCTCCGGGCTCTCCGCCGAGCGCCTCGCGGAGCTCGTGCACGGCCGCGAGGACGCGACCGCGACCGTGCGGCCGGAGATGGTGCGCCTCCGGCACGTGCTGGAGGGCGCAGCGCCGGGCCTCGCGCCGCTCGCGAGGCCGTACCGGCTGCCCGTGCCGGTCGAGACGGACGTCCGTCAGGTGCTCGCGATGCTCGACCGCGGCGCGCACCGGGCCGCGCTCGACGCGTACCGCGGGGAGGTGCTCCCCTCCTCCGTCGCGCCCGGGATCGAGCAGATCCGCCTCGAGGTGCAGGGGCGGCTGCGGGAGGCGCTGCTCGAGAGCGCCGCGCCCGGCCTCCTGCTGTCGTACGCGGAGCGGGTCGCGCCGTCCGACCCCGAGCCTCTGCTGACGGCCCTGCAGCTGCTGCCGCCGCGGTCGCCGAAGCGGGCCGGGATCGTCGCCCGCCTGGAGGCGCTCGACTGACGCTCCCGCGCGCAACCCGGCGCAACGTGGGCGCGCCTACCGTGCCGCTCGGGCACGGACGGCCGTGCCCGACCGCAGCGCCGCGAACCCGCGACGACGCGGTCCGGACGACGACGTCTGGAAGGACAGGTTCCGACGATGACACTTGCTGCGGATGCTCCGGCCGACAGGGCGGCGGAGGCGGCACCGACCTCGAGCCCGCAGGTCTACGCGCCTCCGGGTGCCGAGGGCTCGGTGGTGGCCTACAAGCCGAGGTACGACCACTTCATCGGCGGGCGATACGTGCCGCCCGCGGAGGGGCAGTACTTCGACGACATCACCCCCGTGACCGGCAAGCCCTTCACCGAGATGGCGCGCGGCACGGCGAAGGACGTCGACGCCGCCGTCGAGGCGGGGTGGAAGGCGTTCCCCGCCTGGTCCCGCACCTCCCCCGCCGAGCGCGCGCTCATGCTCACGCGGATCGCGGACCGGATGGAGGCGAACCTCGAGGCGATCGCCGTCGCCGAGACGTGGGAGAACGGCAAGCCGGTCCGCGAGACGCTCGCGGCCGACATCCCGCTCGCGATCGACCACTTCCGCTACTTCGCGGGCGCGCTGCGCGCCCAGGAGGGCGGGGTGTCGGAGATCGACCACGACACGGTCGCGTACCACTTCCACGAGCCGCTCGGCGTGGTCGGGCAGATCATCCCCTGGAACTTCCCGATCCTCATGGCGACGTGGAAGCTCGCCCCAGCGCTCGCCGCGGGCAACTGCGTGGTGCTGAAGCCGGCGGAGCAGACGCCCGCCTCCATCCACCTGCTGCTCGACCTCATCCGGGACCTGATCCCCGCGGGGGTGCTGAACATCGTCAACGGGTTCGGCTTCGAGGCGGGCGCGCCGCTCGCCTCCCATCCGCGGATCCGCAAGATCGCGTTCACGGGTGAGACGACGACCGGGCGGCTGATCATGCAGTACGCGAGCGAGAACCTGATCCCGGTCACGCTCGAGCTCGGCGGGAAGAGCCCCAACCTCTTCTTCGAGGACGTCGCGCGCGAGAAGGACGCGTTCTACGACAAGGCGCTCGAGGGCTTCTCGTTCTTCGCCCTCAACCAGGGCGAGGTGTGCACGTGCCCGTCGCGCGCGCTCGTCGCGAAGTCGATCTACGACGGCTTCGTCGGCGACGGCGTGGAGCGGGTCAAGCGCATCAAGCAGGGGAACCCGCTCGACGTGTCCACGATGATCGGCGCGCAGGCGTCGAACGACCAGCTCGAGAAGATCCTGTCGTACATGGACATCGGCAAGCAGGGCGGCGCGAAGCTGCTCGTGGGCGGCGAGCGCGCCGACCTCGGCGGCGAGCTGACCGACGGCTACTACGTGCAGCCGACGATCTTCGAGGGCACGAACGACATGCGGATCTTCCAGGAGGAGATCTTCGGTCCCGTGCTCGCGCTCACGTCGTTCGACGGGTTCGACGACGCGATCCGGATCGCGAACGACACGCTCTACGGGCTCGGCGCCGGGGTGTGGAGCCGTGACGGCTCCCAGCTCTACCGGGCCGGCCGGGCGATCGAGGCCGGGCGGGTCTGGTGCAACACCTACCACCAGTACCCGGCGCACGCCGCGTTCGGCGGCTACAAGCAGTCGGGCATCGGCCGCGAGAACCACAAGATGATGCTCGACCACTACCAGCAGACGAAGAACCTCCTCGTGTCGTACGCGGAGGGCCCGATGGGCTTCTTCTGATCCACCACCCGACCGGCCCGTGGCGCGGCGCATCGACGCGCGCCACGGGCCGCCGTGACGACGAGGAGTCGAGATGGTCGCGTCGAAGATCGACGTCACACCGGCAGCGGCGGCGATGCTGCGCGGTCTCGCGGCCGCGCACGGGCCGCTCATGTTCCACCAGTCCGGCGGCTGCTGCGACGGGTCGAGTCCGATGTGCTTCCCCGTCGGCATGTTCCGCACCGGCGCCTCCGACGTGCACCTCGGGGACCTCGGGGTCGAGGGCATCGACCCGGTGCCGGTGTACATGTCCGCGTCCCAGTACGAGCTCTGGAGGTTCACCCACCTCACCATCGACCTCGTCGACGGGCGCGGCAGCGGCTTCTCCGTCGAGGCGCCCGAGGGCAAGCGCTTCCTGATCCGCAGTCGCATGCTCACTGACGAGGAGGTCGCGGAGCTCGGCATCGAGCCGCGCTTCGCGCTCGGCCCGCCGCCCCTCCCCCGCTAGTCCGACGCTCTGTCCCTGATTCGACGCCGCGTCGCGTCGAATCAGGGACGGGGCGTCGATCTACCGGGGGCTGGGACGCCAGGTCGGGCGGGGGCGCGACACCCGCGCCCGCTCCAGATACGCCTCGATCGCCGTCCTCGGCCTCGTCGGTTGCATCCCCACCTTCGCGAGCATCGAGCGGATGAGGGTCGGGCTCCCGGACTGCACCCACCCCGGCCGGATCAGGGCCCGCATCTGGAGTCGGAGGTCGTCCTCGCGACGCTTCTCCGCCAGCACCGCCATCCCGGCGCCCTCGGGCGCCATGCCCGGGTCGAGGTACTTCTGCTCGCCGTCGACCTCGACGCCCACGTCCGACCGGCGGTACCAGGCGTCGCACCACGCGTCCCGCCCGTTCCGGAGCAGCACCCGGTGCTGGAGCTCGGGAGGTTCGAATCCGGCGCGCATCGAGGAGACGCGGTACCTCGACTCGGCGGCGCTCTCCCCACCCGGATCGCCGAATGCGACGACCTGAGCGATCCGCCTGGCGGCTCGGCGATCGCCTGCGGCGTCCGCTGCTTCCTCCAGGAGCGCACGGGAGGTGCCGAGCAGCAGCGCGCGGTCGCACACCATCACACCCTCCTCGAAGGACGACGCCCCGGCGATGTCCGTCACGGTCCGGGCGATCGAGGTGACCCGGATCCCGTGCACCATCACGATCTCGTGCTCGCCGAGGCGGTGTCGGTGCGGGGTCACGCCCTGCCGGTGCAGATCCCTCCCCTCCGGGATCGTCACGTGCACGGTCCGAAGCCGCAGGCGGAGCACCGGATGGCCCAGCAGGACGCCGGCCGACCAGTGGGACACGTCGAGCGGCTCCGGCGACGCCGCGACGGCGGCGCGGATCCGGACGATGTGCTGCTGCTCCGGATCGAGCGCGAGGAAGCTCCCCCGCTCGACGTAGCACGCCGGACCGAGCCGGAGCAGGAGCCCGCGTTCGACGTCCCGGCTGATCGCGGAACGCTCACCCGAGGTCCGAGCACCGCCCCGGACGGTGAGGATCTCGAGCCGCCACGGGTCGATCCCGGGCGAAGTGGTGGCTTGCATCCGGGGATCGTGGCGGATCCGGGGCGTGACGGCGGGGCGACGGCCTCTGGAGGAGCCGCGGACGGCCTCCCGCGGGCCGCGGCCCGACCGACTGGATCGACGCGCCGTCCCTGATTCGACGAGGCGCGGCGTCGGATCAGGGACGGAGCGTCGGATCAGGCGGGGCGGATGTCCGCGTAGAGGCCGCGGGCGCGGAACGCGTTCTCGACCACGGTGAGGCCCGACATGCCGGGCATCTTCGCGATCGCCTCGTCCATCTTGCGGACCTCGCGCAGGCCGTCCTCGCCGTCGAAGAGGTAGCCCATGACGAACGCGACCTCCTCCTCCGGCTCGATGGTCGAACCGACGGGGCCCCACACGTTCGAGAGCGCGAACCGCGTGAACATCCGCGCGAGCTTCGACTCCTCGAGCCGCTTCGTGGCCTGCGTCGTGTAGAACGCGATGTGGCGGGTCTCCTGCTGCGCGATGCG
The DNA here is from genome assembly GCF_051956055.1 of Amnibacterium sp. Classification (NCBI taxonomy): domain Bacteria; kingdom Bacillati; phylum Actinomycetota; class Actinomycetes; order Micrococcales; family Microbacteriaceae; genus Amnibacterium; species Amnibacterium sp. Next base: position 66,681 of record NZ_JBQCGC010000105.1, on the reverse strand, counting down.
CTGGAGGAGCGGCGCGAGCGCGGGGTGCGGCTCGAGCTTCGCGAGGCGCCGGTACGCCGCCGCGGCACCGCGCTCGTTGACGCTGCCCCACGACATGTGGGTCGCGACGAAGTCCTTGCCGATGATGTTGCCGAAGAGCGACTGCTTGATCGGGTCGATGCGGTCCCGCCAGCCGAGCTTCACCCGGCTGGCCTTCAGCTGGTCGTACTCGACGGTGACGCCGTGCACGCCGAGCACCGCCGCGAGCGCCTCCCCGTGCCAGTACTCCTCGCGGTTCCACATCGTCATGAACGTGGACACCTCGCCGTCGCCGTGGGACGGGGTGACGAGCATGTCGCGCAGGTAGCAGACCGTGTGGTACTCGACGTCGCACATGTAGCGGAGCGCGCGGAGGGAGGTCTCGGGCAGCGGATGCTCGCGGAACGCGTCGAGGTCGATGTCGTTCCAGGCGACCGCGGAGCTCGTCTCCGCGAAGGTGTCGATGTCGAAAGCCATGGGTGTGCGCTAGCGCGCGTCCTTCCCGTCGGGCAGCGGTGCCGTGACGCGCGAGGCGCCGCGGAGGGGGATGCGGAACGCCGGCCGGCCGGGTCGCCGGACGGTGCGCCGCACCAGGTGGAGGCCGGCGAGCCCGGGCAGGGCGTCGATCCGGTGATCGATCGCCGACGCCCAGGAGCGGTCGGGTCCGAACAGCGCGTCGAGCGCGCGGGCGGTCGCCGCCGCCGGCTCCCGGTCGGCGCCGATCGGCCAGGTGCGCTTCGCGAGGCGCCGACGGGCGAGCACGCGCGCCGCGCGGGACCGCCCGAGCGCGTCGGTCGCGGACTCGGCGAAGAAGCGGCCCTGCCGGGCGATGCCCTCCCGGATCCGCGCCAGGTCCGCGGCGACCCCGCTCGGCGCGAGCTGCTGCGCGCGCTCGAGCATCGCGTCGACGATCCAGCCGTCGACCAGGCGCTCGGTCATGTGCACGGCGGTCAGCGCGCGGCCGTGGAGGTTCGAGACGACGGCCTCCCGCAGCGGTCCGAATCGGTCGCGCACCCGCGCCGCGATCCCCCTGCGGATCGCGGGCAGCGGCCCGGCGCCGGCGATGGCGCTGAGGGCGTCGCCGAACCAGTGCGCCTCGTAGGCCCACGTGGACAGGAACGCGGTGATCCTCGCGTCCTTGTGGGTCGCGGTGACGAGGACGTGCGACAGCCACGAGCCGGTGCCCTGCGCCCGCCGCTGCACGTAGCGGAGCGCGTCGGCGAGATCGGCCGGCAGCGCCGCGCCGACGCCTTGGAGCGTCTCCCGCATCGGGCCGAGCGGCGCGCGCACGTAGGCGGCGACGTCGAACGGACCGGTTGCGCTCATCTCGCGAAGAATATCCGTTCCTGGCAGGTCAAGGGGTTGTGCCCGTGCCCCCGTCCTGGGTAGCGGCGTGCCCGTCATCCGCCCTCCTTCCCGCACCTCGGCGATGGTGGTTCGGAGCCCCGACCGGATCGGAGTGCACCCGGCGGCGCTCGGATGCACGCACCATGATCCGATGCCGGCGGCGCACCGGGCAAGCGGCACGCGCAGACGCGGGCGCTAGCGTGCGGTGGTGACCGCTTTCCTGCGACTCGGTGCGCCGGGTGACGAGCGCCCCGTCATGCTCGCCCGCGACCGCTACTACGACCTCCGTCCCGTGACCGCCGAGATCGACGGCGCGTTCCTCGCCGGCGGCGGCGTCGCCCGGGCGCGGGCTGCGCTCGCGGACGGCCTGCTCCAGGAGGTCGAGGGCGCGGCGGAGCTGCGCGTGGGCGCACCGGTCGCCCGCCCGGGCGCGGTGCTCTGCATCGGGCAGAACTACGCCGCGCACGCCGCCGAATCCGGCAGCGCACCGCCCGACCACCCGATCCTGTTCTTCAAGCACCCGAACACCGTGGTGGGCCCGTTCGACGAGATCCGGCGCCCGGCCGGCGCCCGGTCGCTCGACTGGGAGGCCGAGCTCGGCGTCGTGATCGGCACGGCCGCCTGGCAGGTCGAGGAGGCGGCGGCACTCGAGCACGTCGCCGGCTACCTGGTCGGCGACGACGTCTCCGAGCGCACCTGGCAGCGCGCCGAGTCCGGCGGCCAGTGGTCGAAGGGCAAGTCCGCTCCCACCTTCTGCCCCCTCGGCCCCTGGCTCGTGCCCGCCGACGAGGTCGATCCGACCGCGCTCCGCATCTGGTCCCGCGTCTCCGGAGCGCCGCGCCAGGACTCGTCCACCGCGGACATGGTCTTCCCGGTCGCGGCGCTGATCGCCGACCTGTCCCGCTACGTCCGCCTCGAGCCCGGTGACGTGCTCCTGACCGGGACGCCGGAGGGGGTGGCGATGTCCGGCAGGTACCCCTACCTCGCGGACGGCGACGTGGTCGAGATCGGCATCGACGGGCTCGGGACGCAGCGCTCGGTCGTCGTCGCGGACTGACCCGGCGGTCAGCGCGCCGTCGGCCGCCGGAGCAGGCGCTCCACGAGGTGGTCGCCGAGGAGGACGACGAGGGCCACGCCGCAGCCGAGCGCCGTGTCGAGCACCCGCGACCCGGCGATGACCCACGGGTCGCCCGCTGAGCCGGCCTCCGCGATCAGCAGCGCGAGCGGCGTGACGAGGATCAGCGCGGCGCCGTAGTGGGCGACGATCACGAGCTCCGCACCGAATTGCAGCACCCCGAGGGCGATCGCGAGCAGCAGCCCCTGCGCCGGCAGCCCGATCAGTCCCACGACGAGCACGAAGACGACGGCACCGACGAGGGTGCCGGCGACGCGGTGGACCGCCCGGATGCCGGACAGGCGCCGCCCGCGCCCGGCCTGCAGCACGGCGACGACCGCGACGACCACCCAGTAGCCGCGCTCGACGCCGAGCACGGCCGCGAGCACCGCCGACAGGACCGCCGCCACGGACACGCGGAGCACGACGGTCCTACCGGCGGCATCGAGCGCGAAGCGGATGGGCGCGATCGGGCGGCCGCGGTCCCGCCGCCGCACCGCGGGCAGCGCGAGGGGCGCGATCACGACGAGGAGCGCGAGCACGGCGCCGGCGGTCGCGCACGCGATCACGAGCAGCGGATCGAGCCCGGCGCCGCCCGCCGACACCGGCGCGGTGAGCCGGCTCGCGACCCCGGCGCCCAGCACCGGGAAGAGCGCGCCCGGCGGCCCGACCGCGGTCCCGGACACGAGGACCACCGCACCCCCCGCCGTCACGACGAGCACGACCGGCGCGAGCGCCGGAAGCCGTGCGCTCACCGTACCGAGCGCGACCGCCGCGAGCAGCCCCAGCTGCACGAGCGGCAGCCGCCGGAGGCGCTCGGTGCGGCTGCGGGAGGAGAGGTACAGGGCCGACAGCGCGCCCGTCGACGCGAGCAGCCCGAGATCCACCCGGCCGGCGAGCGCGGGCAGGCCGACCGTGAGCAGCATGGCCAGCCCGGCCTGCACCGCGATCCCGAGCCGCGGCGGGCTCGGGTCCGGGCGCACGAGCGCGGCGAGCAGCTCCCGCGCGCCCTGCCGAGCGCGGGGAGAGGAGTCGCTCACCGACTCCATGGTGCCCGATCGGGCCGCGGGGAGGTGCTCGCCGATCGGAGCCGACCGCCCGCGATCCGGGCGGGTTCCGACGATGCGGGCGGGAGAAGGCGCCCGGGATGTCGGAAGGCGCCCGGGAGGCGGCGGGCCCGCGTCAGGCGAGCAGCTCGCGGACGTCCGCCGCGGTCAGCGACGCGGTCGCGGCGGTGCCGTCGCCGTCCATCACGGCGTCGAACAGCTCTCGCTTCGCCTGCTTGAGCGCCATCACCTTCTCCTCGATCGTGTCCTTCGCGACGAGCCGGTACACCATCACCTGCCGCTGCTGGCCGATCCGGTGGGCGCGGTCGACGGCCTGCGCCTCCGCAGCCGGGTTCCACCATGGGTCCAGCAGGATGCAGTAATCGGCCTCCGCGAGGTTCAGCCCGAACCCGCCCGCCTTCAGCGAGATCAGGAACACGTCCGCGTCGCCCGAGCGGAACCGGTCGATCGCCTCCCCGCGCCTCCTGGTCGCACCGTCGAGGTACGCGTACGAGACGCCGGCCGCGTCGAGCCGGTCCCGCACCCGGCCGAGCAGCCGCGTGAACTGGCTGAACACGAGCACCCGGTGGTGTTCCTCCAGGGCGTTCTCGAGGAGCTCGTCGAACAGGTCGAGCTTCGCCGAAGGGACGCCCTCGTGCGCGGCGTCGATCAGCGCGGCGTCGAGCGCCACCTGCCGGAGGGTGGTGAGCGCCCGGAAGATCGTGAACCGGTTGCGTTCGAACTCGCCGATCAGGCCGAGCACGCGCTGGCGCTCGCGGTTCAGGTAGCGGTCGTACACCGCCCGCTGCTTGCGCCCGAGCTCGACCTCGATCACCTGCTCCGTCTTCGGCGGGAGGTCGGAGGCGACGAGCTCCTTCGTCCGTCTGAGCAGCAGCGGGCGGACCCGGCGCTGCAGCTGCGAGAGCCGCTCGCGGTCCCCCTCCTTCTCGATCGGCTTCGCGTAGTGGTCCTGGAAGCCGGACGGGGAGGGGAAGAGCCCCGGCGCCGCGATCGAGAGGATCGACCACAGCTCCATCAGGTCGTTCTCGAGCGGGGTGCCGGTGATCGCGAGCCGGAACGGGACGTCGATGGCGCGGATCCGCTGGTACGTGGTCGAGTGGCGGTTCTTCGCGAACTGCGCCTCGTCGAGGAGCAGCCCGCTCCACGGGACGCCCGCGTACGACGGGGTGTCCAGGCGCAGCAGCGCGTAGGACGTGACGACGAGGTCGGCGTCGCCGATGGTGTCGGCGAGCGGGGCGCGGCTCTTCCTGGTCGTCTCGGTCACGGCGACGACCTCGATGCCGGGGAGGAACCGGTTCGCCTCCGCCACCCAGTTCGGCACCACCGAGGTGGGCGCGACGACGAGGAAGCGGGGACGCTCCTCGCCGCGGGCGTCGGCCTGCTCGATCGCGCGCCCGATCATCGCGAGGGACTGCACGGTCTTGCCGAGGCCCATGTCGTCGGCGAGCACGCCGCCGAGCCGGTTGTCGTAGAGGAAGGACAGCCAGTCGTAGCCGTCCTGCTGGTACGGCCGCAGCTCGGCCGTGAACCCGGCGGGGAGCGCCTGGGCCTCGAGGTGGCCGTCGGTCCCGAACCCGCCCGTGAGCTCGACGGCGCGCCGCCACGCCTCCGCCTGCCTGGCCACGATGCCGAGCGCGACGAGGTCGTCCCAGAGCGAGCCCTGGAAACGGGAGATGCGCAGCGGCGCGCGCGGGTCGTCGGTGAGCTCGCGCGCCTCCGCGATGAGCGCCCTGAGCCGCTCGAACACCGGGTCGTCGAGCGGGAACCACACGCCACCCGGCAGCACCATCGCGTCGTCGCCCCTCGCGAGGGCGAGGAACACCTCGGCGAGCGGGGCGACCTCGCCGCCGACCCGCACCTCGATGTCGAGATCGAACCAGTCGCGGTTGCCGTCGATCGCCCTGGTGCCGATCGCGACGACCGGCGCCTCCTCCGCCGCCCGGTACTCGACGGGCTCGCCGCGCTCGACGACGTGCACCCCGGGGACCGCGCGGACGGCGGGCAGGAGGTCGCGGGCGAACGCGACCGCGGCCATCCCGTGCACCGCGAACGTCTCCCGCAGCTCGCCGTGGGCGCCGATGAGCTCCGGCGTCCGAGCGCTGTCGAGCCCGGCGCCGCGCAGCCCGGTCACGATCCGCCGCTCCTGCAGCGGGTCCCGGATCGCGTCCTCCTCGCCGCCGAGGGTGAGCGGGGTGGCGTTGCCCGGCAGCGTGTACCGCCACGACCAGCGCCCGGTCACGCCTCCCGCGCCGTGCTCGACGACGAGCTCGAGCGCGGCGATCGGTCTCGCCGGAGGCGCGAAGCTCCCGTCGCGGCTCACGACGGGCAGCACGCTCGCGAGCCGCCGGTAGTGGTGCGCGAGGAAGTCGGGCTCCTCGTCGGCGGGCACCTCGATCGGGTCCGGCAGCTTCAGGAACGCGTGCGCGGCGGGCTGCAGGGGCTCCGCGAACGGGGCGAGCGCGATCCGCGCATCGGCGAGGGTCTCCCCCGGCTCCCAGGTGGCCACCCCGATGCCCGGATCGCCGATCAGCGAGAACGGCGGCGGTACGGCGGCACCGGAGGCGGGGTCGCCGTGCGCGAGCAGCGGCGCGAGCGAGAGCCCGGAGGCGGTGCGCACGAGATCCGCGGCCGGCACGACCGGCTCGTGGGCGACGACGACCGGCTGCTGGGACCTGCCGCCGGTGACGAGCCCGATGCCGTGGTCCTGCGCCTCCTGCAGCAGTGGCCAGAGCGCGGTCGTCCGCGCCCCGCCGAGGGGCAGCCAGCTCTCGGTCGCGAACGAGGCGGGGCCGGCCGTCAGCAGCCGGTGCAGCTCGCGGAGGATCCGGGTCTGCGCGTCGTCGTACTCGTGCACGGACCACTCGTTCGTGATGGTGCGCCAGGAGATGCCGGTGCGGCGCCAGCGCCCATTGGCGCCGAGCAGCACGGGCCGCACGCCGACCTGCGCGGGCCGCTCGCGCGGCGAGGTCCGCCGCGAACCGGTCCAGGGCTGCTCGGACTGCTGCAGCTCGAACACGAGCCCGAGCACGGCGGACGTCTCGTCGGCGTCGAGGCCGTCGAGGATCGGGTCGAGGGTCCTGCGCCACAGCGCGTCCGCGACCGCGGGGGCCGGCGCGGCCGGGGCACCCCTGCGCCCCTCCAGCAGCACCGCGCCCACGTGCTTGCAGTCCGAGCCGACCGGGCAGTCGCAGCGCCCGGAGATCGGCACGGGCCCGTCCGGGGTGGGGCGCAGGCGCACCCGCGCCGAGTAGCGCGCGTGCTCGGAGCCGCGGACGCGCCCGGTCAGCGTGGTGCGGTCGGTGCTCCAGCGGACGTCCGAGACGCGGCCCTCGCGCTGGTAGCGGTCGGCCCGGGCGAACCCGGCGGGCCCGGTGATCCTGGCCACGTCGAGATCGGAGTACACGCGGCGGTCCCTCCCCGGATCAGCGAACCCTCGAGTGTAGGCGCCGAGGGCGGCGCGTTCGGCGCGCTCGCGGCGGGCGAGCGCCGGGAATCAGGCGGCGGCGAGCGAGCGCTGCGGGAGGTGGGCCGCGAGCAGCTCGAGCGTCGCCTCCCGCGCGGGCACCCGCCCGATCGGATCCGCGGCGAACGCGCCGGCGGCCGGGCTGATCATCACCTCGTCGACCCCGAAGCGCTCCGCGAAGGCCGTGAGCCGCTCGGCGACCTCGGCGGCCTCCCCGACGAACCAGCGCGACCGCATCGTGTCGACGAGCTCCTGCTGAGCGCTCGTGAGCACCGCCGCCTCGGCGGCCTCCACCGTGTCCAGCGCCGTGAGCGGGGTCCCGGTGCGGAGGCGCGCCATGTGCTGCAGCTGGGGCAGCGCGAGGCGGTCGGCCGCCGCGGCGGTGGGCGCCGCGACGACGTTGGCGGTGAGGAACGTGCGCGGCTCGCCGAGGTGCTCGGAGGCCTCGAAGCGGGAGCGGTAGAGCTCGAGCGCGTGCTCGGTGCCCTGCCCGGAGAAGTGGTGCGCGAAGACGTACGGCAGCCCGAGCCGGCCCGCGAGCTCGGCAGAGTAGTCGGACGAGCCGAGCAGCCACAGCACCGGTGCGCCCGCCGCGGCGGGGGTGGCGCGCACCGTGTACTCCTCCCCCGTCGCGAGGGGCAGGCCGGCGCCGTCCGCGCCCAGGAGGGCCTCGATGTCGCGCACGTGCTCGGGGAAGCGGTCGACGTCGCTCGTGTGCCCCTCCGAGCGGAGCAGCGCGGTGATGACCGGATCGGAACCGGGCGCGCGGCCGACGCCGAGGTCGATCCGGCCGGGGGCCGCCGCCTCGAGCGCGGCGAACTGCTCGGCGATGACGAACGGCGCGTGGTTCGGCAGCATCACGCCGCCGGAGCCGAGCCGGATGCGCCTGGTCCTGCCCGCGAGGACCCCGAGCAGGACGGGCGGGTTGGTGGAGGCGACCGACGGCATGTTGTGGTGCTCGGCGAGCCAGTACCGGTGCAGCCCCAGCGCGTCGGCGCGCTCCGCGAGCGCGACGGACGCGGCGACCGCGTCGGCGGAGGTCTGCCCGGATCGGACGGGGACGAGGTCGAGCACCGACAGCGCGAGATCCGGCATGCCCTCAGCAACCGGCCGCACGCGCCCCGCATTCCGCGCCTCCGGCAGAATCGGGCGATGCGCACCTTCCCGCTGTCCTCGTCCCCGCGGATCCGCGACGTGGTCCGCCACGAGATGCGCCGCAGGCGGCTCACCGTGGTGCGGCGGCAGGAGCTGCCCGGGTCGATGGTCAGGATCACCTTCGGCGGAGAGGACCTCGAGGGGTTCGCGAGCCTCGGCCCCGAGGACCACGTCAAGCTGCTCCTGCCCGCAGACGGCGGCCTCGTCGCTCGCGACTACACGCCGAGCGAGCACCGGACCCTGGGCGCCTCCAGCGGCCCCGAGCTCGACATCGACTTCGTGATCCACGCGACGGACGGGCCCGCGTCGGTCTGGGCCTCGACCGCCGAGGAGGGTGCGCAGCTCGAGCTCGGCGGTCCGCGCGGCTCCCGGCTGGCGCCGACCGGCTTCCGCAACGCGCTGCTCATCGCCGACCCGGCCGGTCTGCCGGCGCTGCGCCGCTGGGTGCGGGCCTTCGCGGGCGAGCCGCCGACGCGGGCGATCCTCTTCGGCGGCGCGGACGCGGCGTTCCTCGACGACGCGGAGGCCGCCGCCGCGCTCGTGCAGGTGCTGGAGCCGGAGCACGACCTGCTGACGGTCGTCGAGCAGCAGGACGTCGACGCCGACACCTTCGTCTGGGCAGCGGGCGAAGCGACCGCGCTCGTCCCGGTGCGGCGCCACCTGAAGGCGCTTGGGCTGCCGAAGGAGGCGAGGAGCCTGCACGGCTACTGGAAGCGCGGGGAGGCCGGGCTCGACCACCACGCGCCGCTCGACCCCGCGGACCCCGACTGAGCCGCCGGTTCACCGCACCGACGACGGCCGGTCGTCGTTCGGGTGCCTGCGGTCGAGCACGCGGACCGCGATCAGCAGCGCCACCACGCCGAGCACGGCGCGGACCAGCGCGAAGCCGAAGCACGCGATGGCCGGCCCCTCGGAGCCGAGCGCGAGCAGGATGCCCCCGAACGCCGCGATCGCCGCGTCGCCGAGGAACGCGGCCCTGATCCAGAAGAGCAGGCGCGACGCGGGGGTGGTCACGGTGGGACGGTGGTCAGAACCCGCTCGGGGCGTGCGGTGTGTAGTCGGCCTCGAGCGCCTCCAGCTCGTCGTCGGTCAGCTCCAGCTCGGCGGCGGCGATCGCGTCGTCGAGGTGCTGCGGCTTCGTCGCCCCGATGATCGGCGCGGTGACGGCTGGCTGGGCGAGCACCCAGGCGAGCGCGACCTGCGCCCTGGACACCCCGCGCGCCGCCGCGACCCGGGCGACCGCGTCGACGATCCTCCGGTCCCCCTCCTGCCCGAAGAGCGTCCGGCCGAACTCGTCGGTCTCGCTGCGGGCGGTGGTGTCGTCCCAGTCGCGGGTGAGCTTGCCGCGCGCGAGCGGCGACCACGGGATCACGCCGACCCCGGTCTCGAGGCAGTACGGGTGCATCTCCCGCTCCTCCTCGCGCTGCAGCAGCGAGTACTGGTCCTGCATCGACACGAAGCGGGTGAGCCCCTCGACGTCCGCGGTGTGCTGCATCTCGGCGAACTGCCACGTCCACATCGACGACGCGCCGAGGTACCGCGCCTTGCCCGCCTTCACGACGTCGTGGAGCGCCGCCATCGTCTCGGCGATCGGGACCTCCGGGTCGAAGCGGTGGATCTGGTACAGGTCGACGTAGTCCGTGCCGAGCCGCCGCAGCGAGGCGTCGATCTGCGTCATGATCGCGCCGCGGGACAGCCCGCCGCCGTTCGGGCCAGGCCCCATCCGCCCGTGCACCTTCGTGGCGATCACGACCTCCTCGCGGGGCGCGAACTCCTTCAGCAGCGCCCCCGTGATCTCCTCGCTCGACCCGGCGGAGTAGACGTTCGCGGTGTCGAAGGTGGTGATGCCCGCCTCGATCGCGCGCCGGAAGAAGGGGCGGGCGTCGTCCAGCGGCAGGCTCCAGGAGTGGTTGCCGCGATCCGGGGCGCCGTAGCTCATGCAGCCGAGGATCACGCGGCTGACGGTCAGGCCGGCGTCCCCGAGTCGGATGGTGTCCATGCCCCGATCCTCCCCCTGCCGCACTGAGCGTGCGCTCGGGTCAGCGGGTCTCGCCCATGCGGAGGTCCACCCGCAGGCCCTGGCGGGTGCGGACCACCTCGACGGGGATGCGCGGCTTCCTGCCGGCCTGGTCGAGTCGGCTCAGCGCCTCGGCGACGACGCCCTCGAGCCCGCGCGGCACCCGGCCGACGGGGCCGACGATCCGCCCGTCGATGAACAGGCGCACCGGGATCGGCGCGTCGGTCCGCTCCTCGTCCGCGGTCCGCCTGGCGATCGCCGTCTCGATCACGACGGCGTCCGCGATGTCGCGCAGCAGGTCCTGGTGGGGATCGCTGCCGGCGAGCCGGATGGTGGTGCCGCTACCGGCCGGCAGGAGATCGAACTTGTAGTCGTCCAGCGAGCCGCGGCCGCGGTCCCCCTTCGGGAACCCGGGGTCGCCTCCACGGCGTCGGAAGAGCACCGGATCATTCTGCCGCGCAGCCGCTCTTATCGGATTCACATCAGGAACGGGGGCGCGCTCGGGGAATGAACGGGGGCGTCTTCTACGTTGTGTCGATCATGCAGCGCAGGACCCCGAGGATCGCAGAAGAGATCGAGGACGAGTTCGGCACCGTCACCCGGTACCGCCGCCACCCCAACGGCCGTGGCCTCGTCGCGACGGACGCCTCCGTCGACCCCACCGCCTTCATCGCGCCCACGGTCTACATCGAGTCCGGAGCACGCGTCGGCCGCGCCGTGCGGATCGCCTCCGGCAGCTGGGTGGACCGGGAGGCGATCGTCGGCCCGCACGCCGAGATCGGCGCCGCGGTCCACGTCGGCGCCGCGGCCGTCGTCGGCGAGAACGTGCGTGTCGGCAGCCACACGAAGATCGGCGCCCGCGCCTCCATCGGCGCCGGCGCCCGGATCGCGGCGGACCAGCGGATCGAGGAGGACGCCGTGCTCCCGCAGCAGAGCGCGTTCGGCGCCGCCGCCTGATCCGCGCTCAGCGCGACGTGCGAAGGGCCGCCCTCCTGTCGAGGAGGACGGCCCTTCGCCCGTCTCGGAAGCGACTCAGCGGCGCAGCCCGAGCCGCTCGATGAGCGTCCGGTAGCGCTGGATGTCCACGTCCTGCAGGTAGCCGAGCAGGCGCCGGCGCTGGCCGACGAGCAGCAGCAGACCACGACGCGAGTGGTGGTCGTGCTTGTGCAGCTTCAGGTGCTCGGTCAGGTCCTTGATGCGGGTGGACAGCATCGCGATCTGGACCTCGGGCGAGCCGGTGTCGCCCGGGTGCGTCGCGTACTCCGCGATGATCGCCTTCTTGACCTCGGCGTCCAATGCCATGGGTGACTCCTCATTCTGCTCGCTGCGCGGTGTCGGACGCGGGAGTGCGTCGACGATCTGGAACCGCGGCCGGTTCACGGCGGCACGAGAGTCTAGCAAGGCGCCGTCGCCGCCCAGGACCTCTGAAGGGATCCTGAAGAGGGACGCGCCGCACCGCACCGGGCGGGCGACCGTCCCGTAGCGTCGGAGCCGCTGGACGACGGAGGGAGCACAACGGATGTCCATCTGGCTCGACATCGTGCTCGGACTCGTGCTGCTCGGCTACCTCGTGCAGGGGTACCGGCTCGGCTTCATCCGCAGTCTCGGCGCCATCGTGGGCATCATCGCGGGCGGCATCGCCGCCGCGCTGCTCGCCCCGCTCATCGGTTCGCTCGTCCACGACGAGACGGGCAAGGTCGTCGCCACCATCGTGTCGGCCGTCGTGCTCGTACTCCTCGGCCACGCCGTCGGGTCGGGCATCGGCGCGGCCATCGGCGGCGTGCTGCGGCGCAGCCCCCTCGGGATCGTGGACCGCGTGCTGGGCGCCGCCGCCCAGCTGGTCGTGAGCGCGCTCGCCATCTCGATGATCGCGTCCCTGGCCGTCTCGCTCGGCGTCCCCTACGTCGCGCAGCCGATCGCCTCCTCCGCGGTGCTGCGCGCCATCGACGCGGCCACGCCGCCGCCCGTGGCGAGCGCGCTCGCCCAGCTGCGCTCCACGGTCCTGGCGGGCGGCATCCCCCGCCTCGGCATCCCGCTCGGCACGGGCGGCGCCGCGAGCGTGCCCGGGGTGACGCAGACGACCGGGCTCCGCACGGCCGCGGCGTCCGTGGTGAAGATCACCGGCACGGCGCCCGCGTGCAACCAGCAGCAGTCCGGTTCCGGGTTCGTCGTCGCGGCGGACCGGGTGCTCACGAACGCGCACGTCGTCTCCGGGGTCGCGGCGCCGGTCGTGCTCGCGCCCGACGGCCAGGCCCTCACCGGCAGGGTGACCTACTTCGATCCGCGGCACGACCTCGCGATCGTCGCGGTGCGCGGGCTCCACGCCTCCCCGCTGTCGATCACCGCCCCACCATCGGTCGGCGACACCGGCGTGGTCGCCGGGTACCCGTTCGGCGGCCCGTTCTCGGAGGGCGGCGCGAAGGTCGAGCAGACCGGCGCCGTCGCGGTGCCGGACATCAACGGCGGCGGCCGCACCACGCGGCAGATCGCCGCGCTCGCCGCCGACGTCCAGCAGGGCAACTCGGGCGGACCGCTGCTGACGACGAACGGTCGCGTGATCGGGATCGTCTTCGCGAAGAGCACGAACCGCACGGACCTCGGCTACGCCATGACCCCGGCGGAGTTCGGCGCGGTGTCGCAGCGGGCCGCCTCGCTCTCGTCCGCGGTCTCCACCGGCGCCTGCAGCGCGGGCTGAGGACGCGGCCGCAGGAGGGTCAGGAGACCGCTTCGACGACGACGAGCCGGCGCGTGGGCCGGGTGAGCGCGACGTAGAGCGAACCGGGGCCGGCCTCCCGGGTGATGCCGGCCGGGTCGACGACGACCACGCTGTCGAACTCCAGGCCCTTCGCGGTCCAGGGGTCGAGCACCGAGACCGGCGCGCCGAGCCCGTTCGCCCCGTACCCGACCCGCTCGTCGGTCGCCGCCGCGATCGCGTCGTGCAGCTCGCGGACGTGGCCGCTCGGGGCGATGACCGCGAGCGCGCCCCCGTCGCCGCGGAGGCGGTCCGTGAGCACGGCATCGACCGCCGCAGCGGGCAGGTCGCCGGCGGGTCCCCGGATGCGGACGGGGGGCTCCCCCTCCCGCACCGAGCGGGAGGGGGTGATCGGCAGCCCGTCGGCGAGGGCTCTCGCCTCGGCGAGCTCGGCGATCGCCTGCGGCGTGCGGTAGTTCACCGAGAGGCGCTCGAGACGGAACTCGTCCGTGAGGGCCCGGAGCGCCTGCGTCCAGTCCGCCGCGGGCGGCTCGGCCGCCGACTGCGCGAGGTCGCCGACCACGGTGAAGGAGCGCAGCGGGCCGCGCCTGCGGAGCAGCCGCCACTGCATCGGCGTCAGCTCCTGCGCCTCGTCGACCACGATGTGCCCGTAGGTCCAGGTCCGGTCGACCGCGGCGCGCTCCGCGGTCGTGAGCCTGGCGCCCTCCTCGGCGAACCCGTCGGCGAGCGCCTCCGCGGACACGAGCCCCTCGACGCCCATGTTCGCGATCGCGGCCTCGGCGTTCTCGATGTCCCGCTTGCGCTGCGCGTCCCGGGCCTGGGTCCGCGCGTCGCCCGTCACGTCGTTCTCGCCGAGCAGCTCGGCCGCCTCGTCGAGCAGCGGGACGTCGCCCACCGTGAACGGCGCCCGCCGGGGGCGGGCCAGCAGGTCGCGCTCGCGCGGCGTCAGCTCGGGCGCGGACCTCGCCAGGTACTCCGGCCTCGCGTACAGGTCGCCGAGCAGCTTCTCCGGCGTGAGGGGCAGCCACGCCGTGTTCAGCAGCACCTTCACGTCCTGCGCGGTCCGCAGGTCCTCCCGGAGCATGCGGCGGTCCTCGTCGTCGATCGTGGTGCCGCGAGCGGCGACGCGCTCCACGAGCTGCGCGGTGAGGTCGGCGAGCGCGTCCTTCACGAAGGCGACCCTGGCCACGTTGTGGGGCTTCCTGGTCTGCTGCGCCCGGCGGATCGCGCGCTGGATGAGCGCGGGCTGCACGGTCAGCGTGACGCCGTTCACCTCCACGTCCACCGGCTCGGTCGGCGCGACCTGCCTGCCGTGCACCGCGCGCCGCAGGACCGTGGCCATGACGGACCGGCCCTTCACCTCGGCGACGGCCTGCGGGTCGACCGCGGTCGCGTCGACCCCCGGGTAGAGCTGCCCGAGCGTCCGCAGCACGACACCGGTCTCGCCGAGGGACGGCAGCACCTGCTCGATGTACTCGAGGAAGCTGCGGGACGGCCCGACGACGAGCACCCCGTTGCGGGCGAGGCGCTCCTTGTGCGCGTACAGGAGGTACGCAGCACGGTGCAGCGCCACCGCGGTCTTGCCGGTGCCGGGCCCGCCCTGCACGACGAGCACGCCGCGCGCCTCCGAGCGGATGATGCGGTCCTGCTCGGCCTGGATCGTCGAGACGATGTCGTGCATCCGGCCCGTGCGCTGGGCGGTGAGGGCGGCGAGCAGCGCCGTCTCGCCGGTCAGGGTGACGTCCTCCGGGATGTCCGCGGGATCGAAGACCTCGTCCTCGAGGCCGGTGACCTCCCGGCCCCGCGTGGTGAGGTGCCGCCGCACCCGGACCCCCAGCGGGGTCGCCGCGGTCGCCTGGTAGAACGCGCTCGACTGGGGCGCACGCCAGTCGAGCAGCAGCGGCTGCTGGTCGTCGTCACGCAGCCCGATGCGCCCGATGTACCGCACGGCGCCGTCGTCGGCCTGCAGCCGCCCGAACACGAGCCGCTCGTCGACGTCGCGGAGCCGGCGCACGCGGTCCTCGAACAGGCGCGCCATCGCGTCGCGCTCGGTCCTGGCCTGATGGGTGCCGGAGGCGCCTCCGCGCCGCACGCGCTCGAGCTCCGCCAGGAGCTCCGCGCGGAGGACGTCGAGCCGGGTGTAGAGGCCCGCGACGTAGCGCTGCTCCCTGACGAGCTCCGCATCCGCGACATCGGTCACGTGGCGCACCGCCCGTTTCGCGGCCATCCATCCTAGGACCGCGATCCGCCGCGCACCGGTCCGCCGGTGCGCGGCGGGGTGAGGAGCGCGTCGAACGGGTCGGGCCTCGACGGGTCCTCCCGGTACGCCCAGTCCGGCAGCACACCGCGGCGCACCCGGTCGAGCAGCATCGGCGCGAGGTCCCGGTCGGCGTGCTGCCGCAGCGCCCGTTCGGCCAGGGCGCCGGCGGTGCTGCTCGCCCCGCACGCCCAGTGCAGCCAGGCGAGCGCCTCGTCGACCGCCGCGCCGTGCCTGGGCAGGTCGATGTGCGCCGCGACCTCCTGCAGCGCCGCGACGGCGGCGTCGACCCGGTCGCGGTCCGGGCGGCGGAACCGGGAGCCGCCGAGCGCGGCCCGCAACCGCTCGCCGGTCCGCTCACGGCCCGCGGGCGCCGCGAAGGCGGTCCAGAGCTCGCGCCCGAACGCGGGACCCCAGCCGACCTGGCCGAGCAGCATCGGGATCAGCCCCTGCCGTTCCACGAGCGCGAGGAGCAGCGCCCGGCACGCGCACGGGCGGTCCGTGTCCTCGTGCGGCGCGAGGACGCCCTCGATCAGCTCCACGAGCCGATCGAGGTCGCCGCCGTACCGGTACCGGTCCATCGCGGACGGCTCCGCCTCCGGACCGGGCGGATCCGAGGGCGCGGCGGGGCACGCGGCCGGGCGCGGTGCGGACCGCTCACCCAGCGTCACCCCGTGCAGCACGCCGCCGGGTCCCTCCGGCCGCTGCCACCAGTCGACGTACTGCGCCAGGAACCGCTCGTGCTCGTCCTCGGGGGCGCGCGCCGGCCGGGCGACGACCCCGCGCCGCCGAGCAGGCCGGGGCCCGTCGGGCTCGAGGAGCGCGAGCGGGTGGCCGCCCCTCGGCAGCTCGGGATCGTCGAGCGAGCCCCAGCCGTCGGCGGCGACGACGAAGCGGCCCTGCACCTCGAGCCCCATCCGCTCGGCCTGGCGGCAGACGGCGCGGAGCTGCGCGGCAGCTGGCGGCCGCCCGGACGGCGCGAACGCGTCGGGCGTGTACGCCGCGGCGGCGACTCCGGTCACGCCTTCCACGAGGAGGGCTCGCCCGAGCAGGGATGCCGACCAGGCCCGCAGCGGCGCCGGGTCCTCCGTGTGCAGCAGGTCGACGCGCATCGCCCCGACCGTGCGCGAGACCGTGCCCGGTCCTCCGGCGAACAGCACGAGGACCAGGCTGTCCTCGGGCTCGGCGGGCAGCAGGTCCGGGATGTGCCGGAGGAGGTCGGCCGGCCCGGCCGCCCGCACGATCCGGGGTGCACGGCGGCGGGGCGGCGGGGACTGGCGGCGGGCGGCTCTGGCTCGGCTCTGCGACATGCCGCGCAGCATCGCGGCCCGGGACCCGCCACGGGACCGGAACGGCCACCCGCAGGCCCGCGCGCCCCGGGATCGCGCCTGTGGAGGAGGCGAGCCGGGGCTCAGACCGTGCGGACCGCGTGGACCCGGCGCCCTGCGAGCCGCGCCCGGCCCGGCAGCCCCTCGAGCTCGAGGACGACCCCGATCCCCGTCACCGTCGCGCCGGCCCGCTCCAGCAGCGTGCACGTCGCGTCGACGGTGCCGCCGGTCGCGAGCACGTCGTCCAGGACGAGCACGCGCGTGCCGGGCGCGAGCTGCTCGGCGCGGATCTCGAGCGCCGCCGCGCCGTACTCGAGCTCGTAGTGCTCGACCAGCGTCCGCGGCGGCAGCTTGCCCGCCTTCCGCACGGCGACGACACCCGTGCCGGAGGCGTACGCGGCGGCGGCCGCGAGCAGGAACCCGCGGGCCTCGATGCCCGCGACGAGGTCGAAGGCGCCCGCGAAGGCGGCGGTCAGCTCGTCCGTGATCGCCCGCAGGCCCTCCGCGTCCGCGAGCGTCGGGGTGAGGTCGCGGAACAGGACGCCGGGTTCGGGGAAGTCCGGCACGGTGGTCGTGAGGCGGTCGACGAGCTCGGCGGCGGTGGGCACGACCGAGGACGCTATCGGGCTTCCGCCCACGGATGAGGGCGCGGGCCCTCATCCGTGGGGCGGGGTCAGGCCTTCAGGAGGTCGATGACGAAGATCAGCGTGCGTCCGGAGAGCCGGTGGCCGCCCCCTGCCGGACCGTAGGCGAGCGCGGGCGGGCAGGTGAGCACGCGACGACCCCCGACGCGCATGCCGGGGATGCCCTCCTGCCAGCCCTTGATGAGGTTGCCGAGCGGGAAGGAGATGGACTGGCCGCGGCTCCATGAGGAGTCGAACTCCTCCCCGGTCTCGTAGTCGACGCCGAGGTAGTGGACGGTGACCGTGCCGCCCGGCTTCGCCTCGGGTCCGTCGCCCACGACGACGTCCTCGACGACCAGGTCGTCCGGCGCCGGCCCGGTCGGCGGGTCCAGCTCGGGCTTCACGGTGAGATCGGTGAGTTCGCTCATGGCCGACCAGTCAAGCGCACGGCCGGTCGGCGCGCGCTGACCGCTCGGTCCGGGAGGATGACGGGGATGGACGCGGCCCCGACTCGGCGAGGTGCGCTGCTCGACCTCGCGCCGCTGACCGCCTCCCCCGCCTTCGCCCGGCTGTGGAGCGCCCGCGCCGTCGCGGGCATCGGGAGCCAGCTGACGCTCGTCGCGGTGGGACTCGACGTGTTCGGCCTCGTCCGCCCGGCCTCCGGCGTCGCGGCGGCGACCTTCGCGGTGTCGCTGACCGGCGTGCTGGCGCTCGTGCCGACCGTGCTCGCCGGCCTGTACGGCGGGATGCTCGCGGACGCGTTCGACCGCCGCACCGTCGCGCTCGCCTCCGGCGTCGCCTCCTGGCTCTGCACGCTCGCGCTGGCGGTCCTGTCCTGGACCGGCACCCAGACGGTCGTGACCCTGTACGTGCTCACCGTGCTGAGCGCGACCGCCACCACCGTGCTGCAGGCCTCGGAGTCGGCGGCGACGCCGCGGCTGCTGCCCGCCGCGCTGCTGCCGGCCGCGGGGGCGCTGATGGGCATCACCGTCGGTATCTCGGTGACCGTCGGTCCCGGTCTCGCCGGGGTGCTCGTCGCCACGGCGGGGTTCCAGTGGTGCTACACGATCGACGCCGCGCTCTTCGTCTTCACGCTCGCCGCGCTGCTGAGCCTCCCGCGCATGCCGCACGACGAACCGGCCGGCCGGCCGGGGCTCGCGTCCCTCGCGGGCGGAATCGCGTTCCTCCGCGCGGCGCCGAACATCCGCACGAGCTTCCTCGTCGACATCGTCGCCATGACGTTCGGGCAGCCGCGCGTGCTCTATCCGGCGGTCGGCGCGGTGCTGCTCGGCGGCGGTGCGCTGACCGTCGGGCTGCTCTCCGCCGCGTTCGCCGTCGGTGCGCTGCTGAGCAGCCTGTTCTCGGGCCGGCTCGGCGGCGTCAGGAGGCAGGGCCTCGCGATCGAGCGCGCCATCCAGGTGTACGGGGCCTGCATCGCGCTGTTCGGGGTCGTGCTCGCGGTCGCGGCCGTCGGCGAGGCGACCCGGGTGCTGCCGTCGCCCGCCGGGCCGGTGTGGGTGACGCTCGCCGCGGTGCTCCTCGCGGGCGCGGGCGGCGCCGACAACGTGAGCGCGATCTTCCGCGGCACGATGCTGCAGACGGCGGCGCCCGACTCGATGCGCGGCCGGCTCCAGGGGGTCTACATCGTCGTCGTGACGGGCGGTCCCCGCATCGGGGACCTCTACGCCGGCTTGCTCGCCACGACGGGGCTGCTGGCGCTGCCGCCGCTCGCGGGCGGGGTCGTGATCATCGCGCTGGTCGCCTGGCTGGCGCGCCGTCGCGGGTTCCGGGCGTACGACGCGGCGCACCCGGCGCCGTGAAGGGCGCGGCCGGGTTCGTCGCGGAGCTGTGGCGTCGCGTCGCGGCGACCTCCCCCGCGCCGCGGGCGGTCGACCTCGTGCCGGTCGTGGCGCTCGTCGCCGCCCTGCTGCTGCTGCCGACCTGGCCCCGGCTGCGGCACGCGATCACGATCGTCCACGAGGCCGGGCACGGGTTCGTGGCGACGCTCATGCGGAGGCGGCTCGCCGGCATCCGGCTGCACTCCGACTCGAGCGGCCTCACGGTGAGCGTGGGCCGCCCGCGGGGTCCCGGCATGGTGCTGACCCTGCTCGCGGGCTACCCGGCCCCCTCCGCCGTCGGCGTCCTCGTCGCGTGGGCGGTCGCGGCGGGGCACGCGGCCGCGGCGCTCTGGGGCTCGCTCGCGCTCCTGCTGCTCGTGCTGGTGCAGATACGGAACTGGTTCGGCCTGTGGGTCCTGCTCGCGGCGGGCGCAGCGGTCGGCACGGTGACGTGGCTCGCGGACGCGGCCTGGCAGATGCGGGCCGCCCTCGCGGTCGCGACGCTGCTCGTGCTCGGCGGCCTCCGCGCCGCGGTCGAGCTGCCCGCGTCCCGGCGGCGGGAGCGCGTCTCCGACGCCGATCAGCTCGCCCGGCTGACCCGGATCCCCGCGGAGCTCTGGCTCCTGGTGTTCGTGCTGGTCGGGCTGGCGGGCGTCGGGATCAGCGGCTGGCTCCTGGTCGCCCCGCTCGCGTGACCTCCGTCGTTCAGGAGGAATCCGCCGCCGCGGCGAGAATCTCCTGAACGACGAAGAGGTGAGGTCAGCGGAGGAGGACCGCCCGATCCGCCGTGATGCGGGCCAGGAGCTCCTGCTCGTCCGGGGTGCGCCCGATCCCGGCGCGCCCGCGGAGCAGGCGCTGCCGGGCGTGCCCGAGCCGCGTGGCGTCCCGGATGAGGCGGTCCATCGCCCGCCGCTTCGCGCGCGGGTCGCGCTGGGCCGCCGCCCAGCGCATCGCCTGCCGCCGACCGCCGGGCGTCGAGAGCAGCGTCACCTCCTGCGGCGTGAACCACCCGGCGGCGGCGTACTCGCCGAGGCGCGCCCTCGTCGTGCTGCGCTCGTGCACCCGGACGACGACGACGACCGCGACGGCGCAGAGGAAGATCGGCACCTCCACGAGCAGGTAGTACGCGATCACGTCGCCCGTCATGGAGAGCCCGCCGTTCCAGAGCGCGTGCAGGATGACGGCCGGGACCAGGCCGAGCAGGGACGCGCCTGCCCCCGCGCCCGCCGACGCGCCGCGTCCCGCCGCCCGGCCGATGGCGTACCCGGTGCACGAGGTGAAGAGGGCGTGCGCGAAGGGCGAGAAGACGGCGCGGGCCACGAAGGTGAACACGAAGGCGCCCCCGAGGCCCTGCTCCGCCACCACCCGCCCGAAGTACAGGATGTTCTCGGTGAAGGCGAACCCCGCCGCGACGCAGGAGGCGTACACGATGCCGTCGACCGGGCCGTCGAAGTGGCGCCGGTTCACCCAGAACAGCAGCAGCACTCCGAAGCCCTTGGCCGCCTCCTCCACGATCGGCGCCTGCACGACCGCCTGCGCGAGGTCGTCCGGCCTGCCGCCCGCCGCAGCGAGGACGAACTGCACGCCGAGGTCGAAGAGCAGCGCCACCCCGACCGCGACCCCGGCTCCCCAGAGCACCGCGAAGACCAGCGCCGGCCGCGGCTCCGGCTCCCACCGGTCGATCCACCTGATGGCGAGCACCACGACGGCGAACGGGACGAGCGCGGCGATCGCGCCGATCACGACGCCCGCCGCACCGAGCGCGGCGACGAGGGAGAGCAGCACCGCGACGACCGCGAGCGCGCCGAACGCGATGCCGAGCGCGGCGGCGACGACGCGCGAGGCGTGGCCGGGCGCGGAGGTCTCCGGGCCGATCGGTGCGAGGCCGGTCGGCGCCCGCCGGATCTCGGTCATGGCCTCATACTCCCAGCCCGGCCAGGGGTCCTAGGGTCGCGGCATGAGCGACGCGGAGCACGCCGACGCGCACGACGGGAGGAACGAGACGGTCGCGGAGCAGCTCGACCGCAACTGGACCGCGCTGCTGCAGGAGCTGCGCGTGCTGCAGACGGGCACGCAGCTGCTCACCGGGTTCCTGCTGACCGTGGCGTTCCAGCCCACGTTCCGCGGCCTGGCCGGCTGGCAGGTCGCGCTCTACCTCGCCGTCGTCTCGCTCGCGGTCGTGTCGACCGTGGTGGCCCTCATGCCCGTGGCGCTGCACCGCGCCCTGTTCAGGAGGCGCGCGATGGCCGAGCTGGTGCGGTGGGGCGACCGGATGCTGCGACTCGGGATGGCCTCCACCGGCATCGCCATCGTCGGCGTGCTCGCCCTCGTGTTCGGGGTCGCCGCCGGCCTCGCGGGAGCCCTCGTCGCGGGAGTGCTCGGTGCGCTGCTCGTCGGCGTGCTCTGGCTCGCGCTGCCCGCGGGCGTCCGGCGCCACGAGCCGGGCCCCGGCGGCACCAGCGTCTGACCGCATCGGGACGCTCCTATGGATGTCAGGCGACCGGGTCGAGCAGATCACGGTGCGGACGGTGGATGCGCAGGCCGCCTGCGAGCGCTCCGGTGCCGACGACGTTCCCGAGCATCGCGCGCACGCCGACCCGCAGTGTGCGGTACGCGGCGTCCGCGACCGCCGCCTCCGGGCTCATCGCGTCGATGCCGCGGGTCTCCAGCTCGTCCATCAGCGCGCCGGCGATCAGCAGGTCCTCCGCGGCGAACCGGAGCGTCCCCTCGCGGTCGGCGCCTGCGGCCACGACCGCCACGACCGTCCGAGCCCGGCGCGCCTCCTGCAGCGCGAGCACCCAGGCGGCCGTCTCGGCGACGCCCGGCAGGCCCGTGGCGACGACCGCGCACTCCCGCGGCAGCGCGTCGAGCGGCGGCGCGACGGGCACGAGCGCGTCCACCCACACCAGCACGTCCGCGTCACCGCCGATCGCGGCCGCGCCCTGCACGCCCCAGTCGAACCGGACCTGGTAGCGACTCTGCTCCCCCACCACGGCATCCTGACAAACGTCACCGACGACGTCGCTGTGATTACGCCCGCTTCTTGCCGCTGCGGGCCGGCTGCTTCGCCTTCGCGCGGTTCGCCTCGACGCTGCGCTTCAGCGCCTCCATCAGGTCGATCACCTCGCCGTCCCCCTCCTCTTCCTCGGTGGCGCCGAAGGTCGCCTCGGTGTCGACGGACTCCCCCTGCTCGAGCTTCGCGTCGACGAGCTGCTTCAGCTGCACCTGGTAGTCGTCGGTGTAGTCGGCCGGCTCGAAGTCGCTCTCGAAGCTCTGCACGAGGCTCGTCGCCATGTCGATCTCGCGCTTCTGGATGCGGACGTCGGCGTCGAGCGAGGGGAACGCCGCCTCGCGCACCTCGTCGTCCCACAGCAGCGACTGGAGCAGCAGCACCTTGCCCTGCACCCGGAGCACGCCGAGCCGGGTCTTCTGCCGCAGCGTGAACTGCACGATCGCGACGCGCTCGGTCTCCTCCAGCACCCTGCGCATCAGGACGTAGGAGCGGGGGCTCTTGGCGTCGGGCTCGAGGTAGTAGCTGCGGTCGAGGCGGACCGCGTCGATCTGGTCCTCCGGCACGAACTCGACGACGTCGATCTCGCGGCTCCGTTCCGAGGGCAGCGCCTTCAGGTCCTCGCTCGTCAGGACGACCGTCCGGTCGCCGGCGTCGTACGCCTTGTCGATGTCCTGGTAGTCGACGACGCGGCCGCACACCTCGCAGCGCCGCTGGTAGCGGATCCTGCCGCCGTCCGCGTTGTGCACCTGGTGCAGCGGCAGGTCGTGGTCCTCCGTCGCGGAGTACAGCTTCACCGGCACGTTGACCAGGCCGAAGGTGATGGCGCCCCGCCAGATGCTGCGCATGACCCGCCCTCCCGGGGCTCGAGGATCTCCTGATGAAGCACCGAGTATGACGACGCCGGCGCACTTCGGCCAGCCCTCGCGCCGCGGTCTCAGGAGGTCGGCAGGCTCGCAGGTCACGCTGAGGCCGTGCCCAGCGGAGCGAAACAGGTCGTCGAGGTCGACGGGCACCGCGTCGCCCTGACCAATCTCGACAAGGTGCTGTACCCGGAGGACGGCTTCACGAAAGGCGACGTGCTCGCCTACTTCGCCGCCGTCGCCTCCGCGCTGATCCCGCTCGCCGCCGGGCGGCCGGCGACGCGCAAGCGCTGGCCGGACGGGGTCGGCACCCTCGATGAGCCCGGGCACCCGTTCTTCGTGAAGAACCTCGAGTCCCACGCGCCCGAGTGGATCCATCGCGGCACCATCACGCACCGGTCCGGGACGAACACGTACCCGGTCGTCGACGACCTCGCCACGCTCACGTGGCTCGCGCAGCAGGCGACCCTCGAGGTGCACGTGCCGCAGTGGCGCTTCACCGCTTCCGGCGAGCCGGGACGACCGGACCGGCTGGTCCTCGACCTCGACCCCGGCGAGGGCGCCGGGCTGCAGGAGTGCGCCGAGGTCGCCCGCCTCCTGCGCCCCGTGCTGACCGGCATGGGTCTCGAGCCCCTCCCCGTCACGAGCGGGTCGAAGGGCATCCACCTCTTCGCGCACCTCGGCGGCCGGTGGACGTCGGACCACGTCACCGAGGTCGCGCACGAGCTCGCGCGCTCGCTCGAGGCGGACCACCCCGACCTCGTGGTCAGCGACATGAAGAAGGCGAACCGGCAGCACCGGGTGCTCGTCGACTGGAGCCAGAACCGCGCGGCGAAGACGACGCTCGTGCCGTACTCCCTCCGGGGCACCGTCCACGTCGCCGCCGCAGCCCCGCGCACCTGGGAGGAGCTCGACGACCCCGGGCTGCGGCAGCTGCGCCCGGAGGAGGTCGTGCAGCGGCTCGAGCGCGACGGCGACCTGCTCGCCGGCCTCGCTCCTGCGGCCGCGCGGGAGGACGCGCTGGCCAGGTACCGCTCGATGCGCGACGCCGGCCGCACGCCCGAGCCGGTGCCGGAGGCGGCCCCCGCCAAGGGCGCCGACGACACCTTCGTCATCCAGGAGCACCATGCGCGGCGCCTGCACTGGGACTTCCGGCTCGAGCGCGGCGGCGTCCTCGTCTCCTGGGCGCTCCCGAAGGGCGTGCCGACGTCCGGGACCGGGAACCACCTCGCGGTGCACACCGAGGACCATCCGCTCGAGTACGCGACCTTCACCGGCGAGATCCCGAAGGGCGAGTACGGGGGCGGCCACGTCGAGTTGTGGGACGAGGGGACGTACGAGACGGAGAAGTTCCGCGACGACGAGGTGATCGTCGTCCTGCACGGCCGGGCGGGCGGCGGCCTCGGCGGCGACCCCGTGCGGCTCGCGCTGATCCGCACGGACCGCGACCGGCCGAAGGGCGCACAGGGCGAGCACTGGCTGATCCACCGCATGGCGCTCGAGCCGGATCCTGAGCCGGAGGCGCGCCATGAGCCGGGGGCCGGCGCCCCCTCGCCGATGCTCGCCACGGCGGGCTCGCCGATCGATGCGGACGAGGAGTGGGCGATCGAGATGAAGTGGGACGGCGTGCGCTGCGTCGCCCGCGTCGAGGACGGCCGGGTCGTGCTGACGAGCAGGAACGACCTCGACCTGACGCCGACCTACCCCGAGCTGCAGGAGCTCGCTGCCCGGGTGCACGCGGGCGGCGCCGTGCTCGACGGCGAGATCGTCGCGCTCGACGCGAAGGGCCGCCCCTCCTTCTCCGCCCTCCAGCAGCGGATGGGGCTGACGAAGGCGCGGGACGTCGAGGCCGCGATGGGGCGGCAGGACGTGCGGCTCCTGCTGTTCGACGTGCTCGACGTGGACGGCACGTCGACGACACGGGCGCCATACCGCGAGCGACGCGCGCTGCTCGAGCGGCTCGTCGAGCGCGGCGGCCCGATCGACGTGCCGCCCGTGGTCGTCACCGCGACCGGCGACGGGCTGCAGGAGGCCCTGGCGGACGCCATGGCGACGAGCCGGCGGCTGGGCCTCGAGGGCGTGGTCGTCAAGCGCACCGGCGCCGCCTACCGGCCGGGCGCCCGCTCGAAGGACTGGGTGAAGCGGAAGCACGAACGGCAGCAGGAGGTGGTCGTCGGGGGCTGGCGACCGGGCAACGGTCGGCGCGCGGGCGGCGTCGGCAGCCTGCTGGTCGGGGTCAACGAGGGCGGGCGGCTGCGATACGTCGGCCGCGTGGGCACCGGGTTCAGCGACGCCGAGCTCGACGCGATCGCCGCGCGGCTGCGTCCGCACGAGCGGAGGACGACGCCGTTCGAGGACGTGCCGAGGGCCGACGCGAACGACGCGCACTGGGTCACGCCGTCCTCCGTGGGCGAGGTGCGGTTCGCGGAGTGGACCGACGACGGACGCCTGCGCCAGGCGAGCTGGCGCGGCTGGCGCCCGGACAAGCGACCGGAGGAGGTCGTCAGGGAGTCCTGAGGTCCGCTCACGGGCGCCGCCCGGTCGGGCTACCGTGGTGCCATGACGCGGCAGGGGCTCCCCGACGGCACGCCCGACGAGACCGAGGTCGAGCAGGACTTCACCGTGCCGGGCGACGCGGACCTCCGGCCGGTGGTGGACGAGGGCGGCGAGGACCTCGGCGAGGGCGACGACTCGTGAACGGCAGGGTCGTCGGCTGGACCGTCTCGCTCGGCGTGTTCGTCGCCGGCGCGGCGATCGCCGCGGTGGCGGCGACGCTCAGCGATGAGAACCGCCGCAGGGCGGCCGACTCTGCTCGGCTCCTCCGGGAACGGACCGCGGCCTCCGTCGACCAGCTCCGCGAGCGCACGGCCGTGACCGCGCAGGAGCTGCGCGACCAGTGGACCGAGACGGCGCTCGAGGTGCGCGACCGGTGGACGACCACGGCGGAGGGCGTGCGCGCACGGGCCGTCGACACCGCCGAGGACTGGCGCGAGCGCTCGAGCGAGGGCATCGAGCGCGCGCTCCGGCAGGCGGCGGAGGCGCGCGACGAGTCCCTCGCGGCGCTGCCCGACGAGGACGAGGAGCCCCGGTCGGAGTCCGGAGCGGACTGAGCGGACGCTCGGCCCCCGCTCGGTAGGTTCATGGGTCATGGCCGATCCCTCCCACCCCGTCGGAGCGCTCGCTCCCTGGATCGCCCGCCAGCGCTGGTTCGCGAACGCGACCGGTGACGCGCTCGGCCTCGCCGCCGTCCTCCCGCTCACCGCGGACGGCACGGTGCGCACGCTCCTCATCCGGGACGCGTCGGCAGGGGCCGAGGCGCTGTACCAGGTGCCGCTGGTGGCGGCGGACGGCGACGGGATCGGCGGATCGGGGCTCGCGGACGGCCCGCACGACCCCGCGTTCGTCGCCGCGCTGCTCGCGGCGACGCTCGGCGAAGCGGAGCTGACCGGGGACGGTGCCGGAGCGCGCGGCCGGCGGATCGGGTGGACCGGCGGCGTGCCCGGGGTGCGGAGCGCGAAGGTGCTCTCCGGCGAGCAGTCCAACACGTCGATCATCGTCGACGCGGAGACGGCCGACGGCGGGACAGCGCTGCTGATGGTGAAGGTGTTCCGCGCGCTGCACGACGGCGAGAACCCCGACGTGGTGCTCCAGTCGGCGATCGCCGCCGCCGGGTCCCCGCGCGTGCCCGCCACCTACGGCGCGCTGCTCGGCTCGTGGCCGGACCCCGCGGCCGCCGGCGGGGTCGCGCACGGGCATCTCGCGGTCGTCCAGGAGTTCCTCGCCGACACCCGCGACGCCTGGCGCGTGGCGCTGGACGCGGCGCGTGCGGACGACGACTTCTCGGCGCCCGCGCGCGACCTCGGCGCCGCGACCGCCGAGGTGCACCGCGTCCTCGCCGCCGTGCTCCCGACCGCCCGGGCCGACGAGGTCGCGCACGCCGCGCTGCTCGGCAGCATGCGCGCCCGCGCCGCATCGGCTGCGGCGCTCGTGCCGTCGGTCGCCCGTGTGCGGGACGCGATCGCGGCCGTGCTCGAGACCGGCGCGGCAGGCAGGTGGCCGGCCCTGCAGCGGGTGCACGGCGACTACCACCTCGGCCAGGTGCTGCAGGTGCCCGGCCGGGGGTGGGTGCTCCTCGACTTCGAGGGCGAGCCGCTCCGGCCGATGACCGAGCGGAACGAACCGGACCTGGCGCTGCGCGACGTCGCGGGCATGCTGCGGTCGTTCGACTACGTCGCCGGGACGATCGCCCACGAGGGCGGCGACGCGGCCCGTGCGAGGGCGTGGTCGGATCAGGCGAGAACGGCCTTCCTCGCCGGCTACGAGGCGGAGCTCGGCACCGCGCTCGCCCCTTTCGCGCCCCTCCTCGCCGCCCTCGAGCTCGACAAGGCGCTCTACGAGTGCGTCTACGAGGCACGCAACCGCCCCACCTGGCTCCCCATCCCCGAACTGGCCGTGCACCGGCTGCTGGAGGCCGTCGCATGACCACCGAGCTCCCCCTCGCCCTGCCCGCCGCGCCGCTCGCCGAGCGGCGCCCGCGCACCAGGACCCACCACGGCGACGCGGTCGTCGACGCATACGAGTGGCTGCGCGACCGCGACGACCCCGCCGTCCTGGCCCACCTGGAGGCGGAGAACGCGTACACCGACGCCCGCCTCGCGTCCCTCGAGCCCCTCCGCCGCACGATCTTCGGCGAGATCAAGGCGCGCACGAAGGAGACGGACCTCTCCGTGCCGTCGCGCGAGGGCGACTGGTGGTACTTCAGCCGGACCGAGGAGGGCAAGCAGTACGCGCGGCACTGCCGGGCCCCGATCGCCGGACCGGACGACTGGGCGCCTCCGACGCTCGGCGACGAGGTACCGGGCGAGCAGGTGCTCCTCGACGACGACGCGGAGGCGGCCGGCCACGACTTCTACTCGCTCGGCAGCTTCGACGTGTCGCCGGACGGGCACCTCCTGCTCTGGGCGGCGGACACGGTCGGCGACGAGCGGTACGTCCTGCGGGTGAAGGACCTGCGCACCGGGGAGGCCCTGCCCGACGTGATCGAGGGCACCATGCCCGGCGCGCTGTTCGACGCGGACGGGACGGGGATCTACTACACGACCTGCGACGAGGCGTGGCGACCCGACACCGTGCTGCGGCACGAGCTCGGCGCGACGGGTGCCGACGAGGTGCTCTTCACGGAGCCCGACGACCGCTACTGGGTCGGGGTCGGCATGACGAGGAGCCGGCGCTACGTCGAGATCGGCATCGGCTCGAAGGTGACGAGCGAGTCGTTGCTGCTCGACACCCGCCATCCCGAGGCCGGCTTCCAGGTGGTCTGGCCGCGGACCGAGGGCGTCGAGTACATCGTCGAGCACGCGGTGCTCGACGGGCGCGACCGCCTGCTCATCCTGCACAACGACGGCGCCGAGGACTTCGAGCTCGTCGCCGTGGACCCCGCCGATCCGCGCGGCCCGCGCGACGTGCTGCTGCCCTCCCGCCCCGGCGTGCGGCTGGAGGAGGTCGACGCCTTCGAACGGTTCGTCGCGGTGTCCTACCGGGAGGGCGGCCTGGCCAGGGTCGGCCTGCTCCAGCCGACCGGCATCGAGGAGATCCGGTTCGACGAACCGCTGTTCACGGCGGGCATCGGCTCGAACCCCGAGTGGGCGCAGCCGACCCTCAGGATCGGCTTCGGCTCGCTCGTGACCCCGTCCACCGTCCTCGACCTGGACACGGTGACGGGCGCCCGCCGGGTGCTGAAGCAGCAGCCGGTGCGCGGCGGCTACGACCCCGCCGCCTACCGGGAGCACCGGGAGTGGGCGACCGCGCCGGACGGCACCCGGGTGCCGATCTCGATCGTCGGGCGCGCCGACCTGATGGAGGACCGCGCGCACGCCGCGCCGATGCTGCTCTACGGCTACGGCTCGTACGAGGCGAGCATCGACCCGTCGTTCTCGATCGCGCGGCTGTCGCTCCTCGACCGCGGTGTCCTGTTCGCGATCGCGCACGTGCGCGGCGGCGGCGAGATGGGCCGCCACTGGTACGAGCAGGGCAAGACCCGCTCGAAGCGGAACACGTTCACCGACTTCGTGGCCTGCGCGCGCCATCTCGTCGCGGAGGACTGGACGGAGCCGGGCAGGCTGGTCGCGGAGGGGGCGAGCGCCGGCGGCCTGCTGATGGGCGCCGTCGCGAACCTCGCCCCCGACCTGTTCGCGGGCATCCACGCCGGGGTGCCGTTCGTCGACCCGCTCACCTCGATCCTCGACCCGTCGCTGCCCCTCACGGTCATCGAGTGGGACGTGTGGGGTGATCCCCTCCACGACCCGGAGGTGTACGCCTACATGAAGTCGTACTCGCCGGTCGAGAACGTCGGTGACCACCCGTACCCGCGCATCCTCGCCACCACCTCGCTCAACGACACGCGCGTGCTCTACGTGGAGCCGGCCAAGTGGGTCGCCCGGCTGCGGGAGGTGGGCGCCGACGTCCTGCTGAAGGTGGAGATGAGCGCCGGGCACGGCGGCGTGTCCGGCCGCTACGCGGCCTGGCAGGAGCGCGCGTTCGAGCTCGCCTGGATCCTCGACGTGCTCGGCCTCGCCGACTGACGGTCACGCGGGAGCCCCGCCCGGTCTCACCGCCCGCGCCCAGGCCCCGCCGGACCTCCGCACAGCAACCGTGCCGGGGATGCGGAGGAGCACGACGCACGGTGGGACCGCGTCGACGTCGGCGCCCGAGAAGGAGGAACCCATGCGCGCACTCGTGTACCACGGCCCGAAGCACGTGACGATCGACGAGGTGCCGGACGCGAGGATCGAGCGCCCCACGGACGCCCTCGTCCGCATCACCACCACGAACATCTGCGGCAGCGACCTCCACATGTACGAGGGGCGCACCGACGTCGAGCAGGGCAAGGTGCTCGGCCACGAGAACATGGGCGAGGTCATCGAGGTCGGGTCGGGCGTCGACCGGGTCAAGGTCGGCGACGTCGTCGTCCTGCCGTTCAACATCGCCTGCGGCTTCTGCAAGAACTGCGAGGCGGGCCGGACCGGGTTCTGCCTGACCGTCAACCCGGGCAGCGCGGGCGGCGCGTACGGCTACGCCGACATGGGCCCGTACTCGGGCGGCCAGGCGGAGCTGCTGCGGGTCCCGTACGCCGACTTCAACGCGCTCGTGCTGCCGGACGACGCGCACGAGAAGGAGAAGGACTACGTGATGCTGTCCGACATCCTCCCCACCGGCTACCACGGCACGCAGCTGGCCGACGTCGGCATCGGCGACTCGGTCGTCGTCTACGGCGCGGGCCCGGTCGGCCTGATGGCCGCCATGTCCGCGAACCTCCGGGGCGCGGCGGAGGTCTACGTGATCGACCGCCAGCCGGACCGGCTGAAGCTCGTCGAACGGGTGGGCGCGACCCCCATCGACGACTCGAAGGGCGACGCGGTGCAGCAGGTGCTCGACCGCACGAACGGCGAGGGCGCGGACAAGGGGGTGGAGGCGGTCGGGTACCAGGCGCACGACCACGAGGGCCACGAACAGCCGGGGATCACGATCAACGCGCTGATCCAGGCGGTGCGCCCGACCGGCCGCATCGGCGTGGTCGGGGTGTACGTGCCCGAGGACCCGAACGCCTCCTCCGATCTCGCCAAGCAGGGCGAGTTCCCGATGGACTTCGGGACGCTGTTCTTCAAGGGGCAGGCGATCGCGACCGGCCAGGCGAACGTCAAGCAGTACAACCGGCAGCTGCGGAACCTCATCCACCGCGACAAGCTGAACCCGGGGATCATCGTGAGCCACGAGCTGTCGCTGGACGAGGCTCCGGAGGGCTACCGGCACTTCGACGAGCGTGAGGACGGCTGGACGAAGGTGCTCCTCCACCCCTGACCCGGTCCTTCGCGGATCCGGCTTTCCTTCGCGGATCCGGAGTTTTTCGGCGACACGCCGGGCGCGGGGCCTCCCGCTCCGGGTGTCGCTCAGGATCTCCGGATCCGCGAACGCCTCCTCAGGCGATGCGGACCAGGCGCGGCAGGAGGAGCTGCTGGCCCAGGGTGAACAGCGCGCTGCACGCCCAGTAGGCGATGACGCCGACGGGGAACGCCAGCCCGCTCGCCGCCGTGACCAGGGGCAGGAGGAGCAGCAGCCGACCGCCGGGCGCCGGCGCGGCGCCGACCGAGGCGAGATGCTGCGTCAGGACCTGGGCGCCCGCGGTGAGCAGCAGCAGCGCGAACCCGACGACCGCGGACGGGACGCCGCCGCCCAGGGCTGTCACGGCGAGCGGCGCACCGAACACCGCTGCCGCGGCGAACGAGCCGATGGCGGCGCCGCCCGTCGAGTGGGCGGCGGCCTCCAGCGCCTGCACGAGCGCCAGGAACAGCGGTACCTGGATCAGCAGGGGCAGGAACGAGGCGAGCGGGCGGATGCCGCGCTCGCGGTAGAGCGCGGCGGTCTCCTCCGCCATCCGCCGGCGGGAGGCGAGATCGGTCCGGCCCTTCGCACGGTCGCGGATCGCGGCGAGCTCGGGCTGGAGCGCGCGCATCCGGAGGGTGGACCGGAAGGAGCGCACCGCGAGCGGGAGGAGCAGGGCGCGGACCGCGACGACGAGCAGCGCGACGGCGGCGAGCCAGGTGAGCCCGGCGGCGGGATCGAGCCCGATGCCGGTGAGGGTCGTGTGGAACCAGGTGAGGAGGGCCTCGACCGCTGAGCGGACGGGGGCGAGGAGATCGGGCATGGCGGGACCTTCCGAGGTCGGCGAAGCGGACGCGTTCCCCAGGGGAACGATCGGGAGCCGTCCCGGCGCGGGACGGGGGCGCGCAGCACCCGCTCGAGGCGGGTCGGTTCAGCGCGTCGCGCCCGGAGCCCTCGCCCTCCGATGTCCATCCGCCGCCGGGTCGCTCACCCGCAGGAGCACGCGGAGCACGGCGAACCCGTGCTGCGCAGGGACCGGCAGCGCGGTCCGCGGCGCGGAGACCGCGCGGAGCACCGCGACGACGGTCAGCGCCGCCGCCACCAGGGCGGCCGTGAGGAGCAGCTCCGCGCCCGTCGCGCCCGGGCGCAGGAGCAGCAGCGCGCTCAGCAGCCCGCCCGTCATCGCTCCAGCGTAGGACCCGAGGGGACGTTCGGATGCGGATGGACGGCGTCGGCGCCCCGCTCGCGCCGCGTCGCCGCCACCCACCTCGTCCGACGAGCACGACAGCAGGAAGGAATCGCTTCGGCAGGAAGAACGGGGCGGTTCCTTCCTGCTGAAGTGGATTCCTCCTGCTGACGGGCGCGGGAATTCCTGCTGATGTGCTCTACAGCTTGAGGGCGTCCTTCAGGAGGCTGATCAGGGCGTCGAGCTGCACCGACGTCTCGCCGGTCACCTCGGAGTCGTTGCCGTCGAGCGCGCGCGCCGCGAGCGACGCCTTCGAGTCGACCAGCTCCGCGATGCGGGCGTCGATCGTGTGCGCCGCGATGATCCGCCACGCGGTGACCGGCTCCGACTGGCCGATGCGGTGCGTGCGGTCGATCGCCTGCTGCTGCTCGGCCGCCGTCCACGACAGCTCGGCGAGCACGACGTTCGAGGCGACCTGCAGGTTGATGCCCACGCCCGCGGCGGACAGCGAGCAGACGATCGCCTTCGTCCCCTTGTCGTGCAGGAACGAGTCGACCGCGCGCTCGCGGGCCGCGGCCGTCTGGTCGCCGCGGATCGACACCGACTTGATCGCCCGGCGCGCGAAGGTCGCCTCCGCCTGGTCCATCACGTCGATGTGCTTGGCGAACAGCACGACCTTGCCCGTCGAACGGGCGAGC
The DNA here is from genome assembly GCF_051956055.1 of Amnibacterium sp. Classification (NCBI taxonomy): domain Bacteria; kingdom Bacillati; phylum Actinomycetota; class Actinomycetes; order Micrococcales; family Microbacteriaceae; genus Amnibacterium; species Amnibacterium sp. The sequence continues at coordinate 34,106 of NZ_JBQCGC010000105.1, read as the reverse complement.
TGCGTGGCGTAGTCCGCCGCGAGCGCCGCCTTCGCGGACCCGATCTTCCGGATCATCGTGAAGATGTTCTCGCCGGTGGTCGCGCTCCTGGACTCCTCGAGCTCCTGCTGCGCGACGAGGCGCACGAGCTGCATCCGCTGCTCGTCGGTCTCCGGCTTGCGACCGGCGGCCAGCGACCGGTACCGCTGCACGAGCCGCTGCTGCAGCTCGCGCTCGGCCTGCCGGATCGAGCGGCCGGCCTCGTCGTCGAGCTCGACGGGCAGGTCCACGACGCGCTTCGCGGGCAGGTCGGCCGCGACGTCGACCTTGCGGCGGCGGACGAAGCCCATGTCGATGACCGCCTGCCTGGCGGCGGGGAGGAACCCGGGCTCGGCCGGGGACAGCCCCGTCTCCTCGAGCCTGGCCATCAGCTCGGGCAGCGGCTTCGTCTCGTCGATCCAGCCGAGGAACTGCCAGATCGCCTTGAAGTCCTCCGTGCTGTTGATCACCGGCGTGCCGGTGAGGGCGAGCAGGAGGGGATCGCTGCGGCGCTCGCGGAGCGCGGCGGCGAGCGACAGCACGAGCTTCGAGCGCTGCGACCCGTGGTTCTTGATGAAGTGCGCCTCGTCGACGACCATGCCCTTGAACCCGAGGGTCTTCAGCCACCCCGAGTGCCGGTCGAGCACCTCGTAGTTCACGATCACGACGTCCGCGAACGCGTCCAGGTCGTCGCCGTCGCCGTGGATCACGGTCGCCGTGCGGTTCGGGATCCACTTCTGGACCTCGCGCGCCCAGTTCATCTTCACGACGTTCGGCACGACCGCGAGGAGCGGGAAGGCGTCCGCGACCGACGCGGCGATGAGGCTCTGCGCGGTCTTCCCGAGGCCCGGCTCGTCGGCGAGCAGGAACGTGCGGTGGCCGCGGGCCACGGCCTCGATGAACGCGGCCTGGTGGTGCATCAGCTCGGTGCCGGGAGGCGCCCAGCGCGGCTTCGCCGGCGACTCCGGCAGCTCCATGCTGGTGACGCCGCCCCCGCCGATCTCGAACGCCTTGAAGAGCGGGCCGAGCAGCTCCCAGTTCGCGAGCCTGCGGGTCAGGTGCGGCGCGCGGCCGAGCGCGAAGTCCGGCGGCAGGAACGGGTTCGCGAGCTGCCGCGCGCGCACCGACACGGGGGTCACCTGCCGCTCGGCGAACGGGTCCGCGGCGGTGGGCGCTGCCGGCGTCTCCTCCTCCGGCACGTCGTAGCCCGCCTCCTGCAGCATGCGGCGCTTCAGCGACCGCGCGGAGTCGGACGGGGCGTGGCCCGGCTCGAGCAGCGCGATCAGCGAGGTGTCGCGCGCCGCGGTCTTCGCGAGGATCGTCGCGACGCCGTCGAGCCGCTTCAGGGTCTCCGCCCTGGCCTCCTCGCCGAGCTCCGGGTCCGTCTTCGCCCGCGCGCGCTCCTCGCGCACGAGGAGCGCGATCACCTGGAACTTCGTGCGTCCGGACGGGTTGACGGGGCCGCGGGACGCCGCGGTCTCCACCTCCCGGACCGCCCGTGCGAGCACGGGGATCAGTCCGGTGTTGTCGAATGCGCCCTTGCGGGCGGTGCGGGTCCTCGTGGGGGTCGCCGTGGATCGAACCAAGTGGGTCTCCAGGAAAGCCGTCCGCGCGGAACGAGAGCCGCGGCGTCGCCGCGGGCGCGGAACGAAGTGGAACGGGTGCCGGCAGCGGACTCGAATCGGACGAGCGTCGTCGAGCAAGGCCATGGGGCCGCGGCCTGCAGCAGGAGCAAGTGTACCGCGGATGGGATCAGCGGTCCGACGCGCCGTCCGGCGCGCCGGGGGTCGGCACCGGACGGAGCGGCCCGCGCGCACCGCCCTCGAGCACGCTGCCGTCGACGTCGAACCGGCTGCCGCAGACGGGGCAGTCCCAGCTCGTCTCGAGGTCGTTCCACACCACGACCCCGCCCGCCCTGGTGCAGGTGGCGACGACGCTCCGCAGCACGTCCCCGGTCCGGCTCGTGGCGACCGGCCCGTCGTCGGTGCGGTGGACGACCCCCTGGCCCTCCTTCAGCAGCCGGAGGTCGGCGGGGGCGAGGCGCCGGAAGCCGGAGACCAGCGCCGACGCGGCCCGCACGTCGGCGACGAGCCCGATGCCCTGGCTGCGCGGCCGGGTGACCCGTCTGCCGATCGTGGTCGCCCACGCGGGTCGCGACAGGCCGAGCAGGTCGCGGCTCAGGCGGATCCCCGCCGCAGCGCCCTGGGTGAGCCCCCATCCGTCGAACCCGGAGGCGAACGACACGGCGCCGCCGGCCCGCGGCAGCCTGCCCACGAAGGCGATCGGGTTGAACGGCCGGTAGTCCTGACCGCTCCAGGCGTCGGTGCGCACGAAGTCGGGCGCCATCCGGCGCACCGCCTCGTCGAGCCGGTCGGCGCGGTGCAGCTCGGAGCCGCCCGTGCCGACCGCGTGCGCCTGCCCGATCGCCGTGAGGCCGCCATGGGGCGTCGGCGACACGGTCGTGCTGCCGCGCGGCCCGATCGCGGTCACGATCGGCAGGCCGACCTCGGCCGCGCCCGCCACCGCCACGATGCGGAACGCGGCCGTCTTCAGCGCGTACAGGCCCCGGTCGAGGATCGGCGTGCCGGTGGCGAGCACCACGTGCCGGGCCGAGTACTCGTTCTGGCCGGTCTCGACCGTGGTCACGTCCTTCGGCCGGACCCGGATGTCGACGACGCGCTCCCGCTCCACGATGCGCACCCCGGCCCGGGTCGCGGCGATCGCCAGCGCGGACAGCAGCCTGGCCGGGTCGACGAGGAGCTGGTCGGGCAGGCGAAGCGCGCCGTGGTGCCCGAACGGGAGGGCGGGCGACCGCTGCAGCTTCTCGAGCTTCAGGCCCGCCCGCTGGGCGGCGAGGTGCTCCTCGTCGATCCGCGCGGCGCCCTCGGGACGGGACGCGACGAGGTACGCGTCGTGGCGTGCGTGCGCCGTGCCGGTCGCGTCGATGAGCTCCTCGAGGAACGCGAAGCCGGCCGCGTTCATCGCCCGGTACGCCGCGGCGTTCTTCCGCGCGGTCTCGCCCGCCATCCGGCGGTACGCGGTGCCGTGCAGCTGGCTGATCACGCCGGCGGAACGACCGGAGGACCCGCCGCCGACGGGCTCCGCCGTGATCACCACCACCCGGTGCCCGCCCCTCGCCAGCAGGAGCGCGGTGGTGAGCCCCACGACGCCCGCGCCCACCACGACGTCGTCGACCGCGTCCGAAGCCATGGTCCGACGCTAGCGGGGACGCCTGCGGGCGGGCCGCGCCCGCGGCGGCGGAGCGGCGAGCCGGGCGTCCTCTCCTAGGCTGGTGCGCCGTGCCGAACCCGCCGTTCCTCCTGTCCGACGAGGTCGCCGACGCGCTCGAGGCCGGACGGCCCGTGGTCGCGCTCGAGTCGACGATCATCAGCCACGGCCTGCCGCGCCCGCGGAACCTCGAGGCCGCCGGGGAGTTCGAGGCGATCCTCCGGGACGCGGGCGTCGTGCCGGCGACCGTCGCCGTGCTGGACGGCGTGCCCCGCGTCGGTCTCGACGGGACGGGTGTCGAGCGCATCGCGAACGAGGACATGGCGAAGGCGAGCATCCGCGACCTGCCGGTGCTCGCCGCTCGTGGCGCGAGCGCGGCGACGACGGTCGCAGCCACCACGCATCTCGCGGCGCTGGCGGGGGTGCGCGTGTTCGCGACGGGCGGCCTCGGCGGTGTGCACCGCGGCGCGTCGGCCACCTTCGACGAGTCCGCCGACCTCGTCGCCCTCGCCGAGCACCCCGTCGCGGTCGTCTCCGCCGGGGTGAAGAGCGTGCTCGACATCGGCGCGACGCTCGAACGCCTCGAGACGCTCTCGGTCCCGGTGGTCGGCTACGGCACGACGGCCTTCCCGAGCTTCTGGCTCCCGACGTCGGGGTTCGACCTGGACTGGCGGGTGGACGGCCCGGAGGAGGTCGCCGCGATCCTGCGCGCGCAGGACGCCGCACCCGAGGACGGTCGACCCCGGCCCGGCCTCGTCGTCGCCAACCCGGTACCGGAGGCGGAGGGCTGGGACCGGGCCGAGCACGACCGCGTGCTCGCGGAGGCGTTCGCCGCGGCCGAAGCCGCGAACGTGCGGGGCAAGGCCGTGACGCCGTTCCTCCTGTCGTTCATCGTCACCGCCTCAGGGGGGACCTCGCTCGAGGTGAACCTCGCCCTCGCGAGGAACAACGTGCGCGTCGCGGCCGCGATCGCCACCGCGTACGCCGCCGCCCGCTGAGATGGCCGGGGTCCTCGCCGTCGGGGACGTGATCGACGACGTGCTCGTGCGGCCCTCAGGGCCCATCAGCCCCGACACGGACACCCCGAGCAGGATCGAGCGCGTCGCAGGCGGATCGGCCGCGAACACCGCGTGCTGGCTCGCGGGCACGGGCACGCCCGTCACGCTCGTGGCCTCCGTCGGCCGCGAGGACGTGCAGCGGCACGAGGCGCTGCTCGTCGAGCGGGGCGTCGTGCCGCACCTCATCCCGCGCCGTCGGCCCACCGGCACGATCGTGGTGCTGTCGCAGGGCGAGTCGCGCGCCATGCTCACCGACCGCGGCGCGAACGAGGACACCGATCCCGCGGACGTCCGCGACGACCTGCTCGCCGGGCACGCCCTGCTCCACGTCACCGGGCACGTGTTCGCGGGCCCCGACCGGGACGCGGGCTGGCGCGCGCTGTTCGAGCGGGCGACCGCGGCGGGGCTCACCACCTCCGTGGCGCCGGGCTCCGCCGGCCACCTGCGGGTGCTCGGGCCCGACCGGTTCCGCCGCATCGTCGCCGGGGTGGACCTGCTGATCGCGGGCCTCGAGGAGGCGCAGCTGCTCACCGGCAGGACGGACCCGGTCGCGGCGGCCCGCGAGCTCGCGGCGGCACATCCGCTCGTGGTCGTGACGCTCGGCTCCGGCGGTTCCCTGCTCGCCACGGCGGGCGGCGTCGAACGGGTGGCGGCCGTCGCCGCGGACGTCGTGGACGTGACCGGTGCCGGGGACGCGTACGCGGCCGGGCTGCTCGGCGCGCTGCTCGACGGCGCGACCGACGCGGAGGCGGGCGCGCGGGCCGCCTCCCTCGCCGCGCTCGCGGTCGGGAGGGTGGGCGCCCGGCCCTGACCGCGCTCCGCCGGGCACGGTCGGCCGCGGATCCGTGCACCCGGAGGACGGAAACGCCGACCCGCCAGCCGGGTTGCGCGGCATCCCGTTCACCGCGGCGACGATGCCTGTTCAGACGACATCCATTCGGGGGGACGCGGGCCGTCCTCGGCCGCGAGTAACTTGTGCCGCCACGCGACGGAAAGCGAGAAGCCGAATTGTCCAGCCGAGGCGCTGACGGGTCCGATACCGCGAGGACGGCCGAGCACGGCCGTCCTGACCACTTCCTCCTGCACCTGAGCGACACGCATCTGCTGATCCCCGGCGGCAGGCTCTACGACCGCATCGCGCCGGAACGCAGCCTGCAGCGCATCTTCGCAGAGCTCGAGGCCTCCGGCACCCGCCCGGAGGCGATCGTCTTCACCGGTGATCTCGCCGACCACGGCGACGCGGAGGCGTACCGCCTCCTGCGCTCGATCGTCGAACCGGCCGCGGCTCGGCTCGGCGCCCAGGTCATCTGGTGCATGGGCAACCACGACGACCGCGCCACGTTCCGGCGCGAGCTGTTCGGCCAGGCGCGCAACCGCAGGCCGGTGGACCGCGTCTACGACGTGCACGGCCTCAGGGTCATCACGATGGACACCTCGGTGCCCGGGCACCACCACGGCGAGCTCACGGGCGCGCAGCTCGACTGGCTCGCGGAGGAGCTCGCCTCCCCCGCGCCGCACGGGACGATCCTCGCCCTGCACCACCCGCCGCTGCCCTGCATCCAGGACCTCGCCGTCATGGTGGAGCTGCGCGACCAGGCGGGGCTCCGCGAGGTCGTCGAGGGCAGCGACGTCCGGTCGATCCTCGCCGGGCACGTGCACTTCTCCACGAGCGGCACCTTCGCGGGCATCCCCGTCTCCGTCGCGTCGGCCACCTGCTACACGCAGGACCTGACCGGCGAGACGCGCGGCACCCGCCCGCAGGACGGCAACCAGTCGTACAACCTCGTGCACGTCTACGACGAGCTGGTGCTGCACTCGGTCGTGCCGGTCGCCGCGGGCCTCGCGATGTCGACGACGTCCGCGGCGGAGAGCGCCGAGATCCTCGCCGCGCACGGCGTCACGATCCCAGACGCGGTCAACGCGCACCTGCCGTCGCGCGTCTTCGACCGCGTCGACGAGGAGCTCGAGGCGATGACCAGGCCGATCCCGGTCATCCGCCCCTAGCCGGAGCCGAGCCCGGTCACCCGGCCTGCGCCGGGGTCTCCTCCGCCTGCTCCGTCCGCTCCCACGGGGCCGGGAGCGGGAAGTAGGTCTGCAGGAACGCCGTGACCTTCTTCGCCCGCACCTCCGGCGACACCTCGGGGAAGCTGCCGTCGTTGAGGCAGAAGAAGTCGTAGTCGCGGCGCTTCGCGAGCCGCTTGAGCAGGCCGAGGCCCTTGTGGGTGGTGGTGTCGACGTAGAGCATCGAGGACGCGGTGTTCGGCACCGCCCGCCCGGTGAGCAACGCGTAGTAGTGGTAGAGGCTGTTCGTGACGGAGATGTTGTCCTTCGCGCGGAACGGGCTCGCCGCCGTCGCCCTGAACTCGGCCGCGAACTCCTGCTCCATCTCCTCGATGACGCTCTTCCGCAGCGGCGCGGCGGTGTGCTCGAGATGCCGGGTGATCACGCGTCCGAAGCGCTCCTTCAGGAGCGCCCGGTTCACCCTGGCGGAGTTCTCGAACCCGCTGCGCGCCGGGTCGTTGTCACCGAGCCCGATCCGGGTGTCCGCCTCGATGAACCGGCTGACGCCTCCCGGCGAGAAGAACACGTCCGGCCGGAGGGGGCGCCCGATGAACATGTCGTCGTTCGAGTAGATGAAGTGCTCGGAGAGGCCCTCGATGTGGTGGATCTGGCTCTCCACCGCCTGGGAGTTGTGCGTCGGGAGCACGGAGGGGTCCGAGAAGAACTCCTCGCTGCGCACGATGCGCACCCTCGGGTGCTCCGCGAGCCAGGCGGGCGGGTTGGAGTCGGTGGCGATGTAGATGTTCCTGACCCAGGGCAGGAAGGTGTGCACGCTGCGCAGCGCGTAGCGCAGCTCGTCGATCTGGCGGAAGCGCGCCTCCGAGTCGTCGCCCTCCCCCACCACGTAGGCCGCCATCCGCCTGGCGCGCGCCCGCTGCCACTCCTTGTCGGTGCCGTCGACCCAGGAGAACACCATGTCGATCGGGAACGTCACGTCGGACACCAGGTCCGCGAACATGTCGCGCATCGTCGACCAGGTGCGCCCGTACCGCTCGGTCGTCTCCGGGTGCAGCTCCGCGGTGATGAACCGCCTGCGGGTCAGGGCGTTCGGGGCCGGTACCCGGACCTCGGCGCCCTGCCGGACCCAGAACTCGAAGCGCACCCCGTCGGCGGGATCGGCGTGCAGCACGCCGGCGCCGTCGACCCTCGGGCGGTACAGGGACAGGAGGCGGTCCGTGCGCGCCGGAGCGACGTCGCCGTCCGCGACGAGCACCGACTCGTCCCTGGGGCGCAGGTTGCGCTTCAGGGCGACTGCGAGGAACGGCTCGTCCGCGCAGGCGGCGACGAGGGCGCGGGTGACCGCGAGCCGCTCGCTCTCGTCGACGACGAGGATCGGCCGGTGCGCGTCGTCCCGGACGAGCAGGTACTCGATGTCGGCCGCGTCGAGCGCGTCGGCGAGGAACAGCAGATCGGCCACGCGCGCCTCGGAGGGGGTCTCGTGGCGGTCGGCGAGCGCCAGCACGCCGTCGACCTGGACCACGTCGGGGCGCGACCGGATGCGCGACGCCGGACTCTGCAGGGGACGGAGCTTGGAGCGCACGGGCATGGCGGGATCCCCTGTTCAGGTCGTGGAGCTTCGCTGACGGTCCTCCAGCCGCACCGGGGCGGCGTCGTCGCGGCGCCTGTGGAGGAGGCGCTCCTGGACGAATGGTATCCGTCCCGTGTACCCGCCGATCACCTGATCGGCTGCGAGATCGCCGCGATTCGGCGCGCGCTGCCGATCAGGCGAGCTGGGCGCGCAGCTCCTCCGCCCAAGCCGCGTACCCGGCGTCGGTCAGGTGGAGGCGATCGGTGGTGAGCTCCGGACGCAGCTCGCCGTCCTCCTCCGCGAACGCCGGCCACAGGTCGAGGAACTCGGCCTTCACGGTCGGGGCGAACTGCCGCACGTGGATGTTCACCTCGCGGATCCAGTCCGCGCGCTCGCGCTCGCGGGGCAGGACGGAGCAGACCACGAGCCTGGCGTCCGGCAGCTCGTGCCGGAGGCGGAACAGGATGTCCTCGAGGCCGCGCACCACCTGCTCGACCGTGGCCCGGCGGGACTCGTTCGTGCCCGCCATGAGCACGACCGTGCCCGGCTGCAGGGCGATGACGTCGTCGAGCCGTTCCGCGACATCGGCGGTCGTGTCCCCTGCGACGCCGGCGTTCACGACCTCCTGGTCGGGGAAGGCCTCGGCCCAGGGACCCGCCTCGGTGAGGCTGTCGCCCAGCAGGAGCAGCGGCCCTGCAGGCGCCTGGTCGGGCTGGGAGGCTTCCGAGTCGCTCACCCGGTCAGGCTAAGGGGCCGTCCTGAACAGGCCAAACGCGGACGCGTAGGCTGTGCGGCCGTGCCAGCGACCGAGCCCATCACCGTCGAGTCCATCGCCGCCCTGATCGACCACGCGATCCTGAAGCCGGAGCTCACCGACGACCAGGTCGCCGCGGACCTCGACCTCGCGGCCCGCTGGGGGGTCTTCAGCGTCTGCGTCCGCCCATCCGACGTCCCCCGGTCCGTGGCGAGGCTGGACGGCACCGGGGTGGCGACGGGCACCGTCATCGGGTTCCCGCACGGGTCCACCTCGACCGCGGCGAAGACCGAGGAGAGCCGCAGGGCGCTCGACGACGGGGCGAGCGAGCTGGACATGGTCCTGCACATCGGGCGCCTGCGCAGCGGGGACCTCGCGGCGGTGACGGACGACATCGCCGCGGTCGTCGCGGTCGCCGGCGGCCACGTCGTCAAGGTCATCCTCGAGACCGCGTTCCTCACCGACGACGAGGTCGTCGCGGGCGCGAAGGCGGCGGAGGCCGCCGGGGCGTCGTTCGTGAAGACGTCGACCGGGTTCGCGGGCGGCGGCGCGACGCTGCACCACCTGCGGCTCATGCGCGACGCGGTCTCCCCCGCGGTGCGGGTGAAGGCCTCTGGCGGCGTGCGGGGGCTCGCGACGCTGCTCGAGATGCGCGCGGTGGGCGTCGACCGCTTCGGCACGAGCGCGACGGAGACGATCCTCGGCGACGTGCAGCGGCTCGTCGCGACCGGCGCCGCCTCCGGCGCGACGGACGCGTCCTCCTACTGACTTCGTCGTTCAGGAGATCCAGCGCGCCGCGGCCCGGATCTCCGGTACAACGCAGGTCAGCCGACGAGCGTGCGGACCTGCTCGACGTCGACGGTCATCTGCGCGATCAGCGGCTCGATGCCGCGGTAGGCGACCTGCCCGCGGATGCGGTGGGTGAACTCCACGTCGACGAGGTGCCCGTACAGGTCGAGGGTGCGATCGAGCACGTACGCCTCCACCTGCTTCGGCGGAACGCCCTCGAAGGTCGGGTTGCTGCCCACCGAGATCGCCGCGGGGTACGCCACCGGCGGATCGAGCGAGCGGTCCACGAGCCGCCCGGCGTACACGCCGTCCGCGGGGATCATGCCGTCCGACCGCTCCGCGAGGTTGGCGGTGGGGAAGCCGAGCTCACGGCCCCGGTGCGCGCCGTGGACGACCTCGCCGCGCACCGCGGGCGGGCGGCCGAGCAGCGCGGTCGCCTCCTCGATCGCGCCGGCACCGAGCAGCTCCCGGATCCAGGTGGAGGAGACCCGCCGCGACTCGCGCGTCACCTGCCGCTGCACGCGCACGGTGAAGCCGCGCTCCGCTCCCATCCGCTCGAGCAGCGCCACGTCGCCGCGACCGTGGCGGCCGAAGCGGAAGTCGTCGCCCACGAGCAGCCGCCGCATGCCGAGCGGGCCGAGGAGCACCTCGTCCACGAACGCCTCCGGTTCGAGCGCGGCGAGCGCGGCGTCGAACGGCAGCACCACGGTCGCGGCCACGCCGGCGGAGGCGAGCAGGTCGAGCTTCTGGTCGAGGCCGACCAGCGGTTGCGGGCAGCGGTCCGGGTGGAGGAGCTCGAGCGGGTTGCGATCGAAGGTCACGACCACGGGCTCGAGGTCGTCCCCCGCGAGCTCGAGGAGGTCCTCGATGACGACGCGGTGGCCGGTGTGCAGCCCGTCGAACTTGCCGATCGTCACCGCGGACGGGCCGAACCCCTCCGGCACCGCGGCGATGCCCGTGAAGACCTCCACGGTCAGGCCGCCCGGGTGAAGACGGCGCGCTGGCTGCGGAGGAACAGCAGGCCGAGGATCGGCAGGACGAGCGGGATGAGCAGGTACTCGAGCCCGAAGTAGGCCCAGACGGTGCTCCGGTCACCCGCGAACGGGAAGAGCGCGAGGTCGACCACGGACAGCGTGCCGACCGCGAGCACGCCCACGAGCTCGACGGTGATCGCCGCCTGCGCGACCCGGAACGCGGTGCGCCCTGGCCGGATCAGCGCGATGGTCGCGACGAGGTAGACCAGCCCGGCGAAGAGCGAGAGCAGGTACGCGACCGGCGCGACCTGGAAGTGGGCGGCGATCTCGTAGAGGCTCCTGGCCAGGGCCGCGATGGTCATGATGAAGTAGAAGACGATGAGGGTGCGCCCCGGTCCTGAGGTCTTCGGCCGCTCGGCGCTCTTCTCGGTCATCGCCCCGGAATCCTCCCACGGCCGCAGGTCGGCGGTTCGCGCTCACTGCCCCTGCAGCGTCCAGATGATCTGCATGCGGACGAACATCACGGCGATCGCGAAGCAGGCGATCCCCACGACCACGACGGACCATCTGGTCCGCTCGGTGAGGGCCCAGAAGATCGCCGCAGGCGGGATCACGAGCGCCGAGATCAGGTAGGCGTAGAACTCGACGACGCTGCCGGAGGGCGGGTTCCCGACGAACGGCGCGACGATCGCGATCACGAGCTGGGCGAGCAGGAGCAGCTCGACGAGCGCGGGCCCGGCGAGGGACAGATCGGAGGGCTCGCGTCCGGCGAGACCCAGCACGACGGCGAGGAGCGCGGCGGCGCCCGCGATGATCGCGGCGGCGACGGTGAACCCGAGGATCATGCCGCGACCGGTTCGGGCGGCAGGTTCATGAGGACCCGGGTGCGCCCCGCACGGACCTCCACGAGCCCGATGAGCCGCCCGTCCTCCCCCACGGCCGCGACCACCGGGGTGTCCGCGAGCCCCGTTGGCAGGCGCTTGCCCTGCTGGAGCGCCACCTGCTCGTCCGCGTCCAGCCGGAGCACCGGGAACAGCGCCTCGGCGACGGAGGCGGGACTGCGGAACGGCAGGGGCGCCTCGAGCGCGCCTGCCTCCGCGACGTCGAACGGGCCGACCCGGGTGCGCCGGAGCGCCGTCAGGTGACCGCCGACGCCGAGCGCCGCGCCGAGATCCCTGGCGAGCGCCCGGATGTACGTGCCGGAGGAGCAGTCCACGACCACGTCGAGCTCCTCCTCCCGGGTCGCGAGCACGTCGAAGCGCCGGATCGTCACGCGCCGCGACGGCAGGTCGACCTCGACCCCGGCGCGCACCAGCTCGTGCGCGCGGCGCCCGTCGACGTGCACCGCGCTCACCGAGGACGGGACCTGGTCGACCTCGCCGGTCAGGGCCCGCACCGCGCCGGGGATCCGCTCGCGCACCGCCGCCGTGACCGGCAGCGCCTCGCCGACCGGCGTGCCCTCGGCGTCGTCGGTCGAGGTCGCGACCCCGAGCCGGATCGTCGCCGTGTACGTCTTGTCGAGCCCGACGAGGTAGGTGAGCAACCGGGTCGCGCCGTCCACGCCGAGGATCATCAGGCCGCTCGCCGCCGGGTCGAGCGTGCCGGCGTGCCCGACGCGCCGCGTGCCGGCGAGGCGACGCGTCCGCTGCACGAGGTCGTGCGAGGTGGGGCCGACCGGCTTGTCCAGGAGCAGCAGGCCGGAGGTCACGCCTCCATCGTCCCATCAGCCGGTCACTACGATGCCCCGGTGCGGATCGGCGTGATCGGAGCGGGAGCGCTCGGCGGCACGTTCGCGGCGCTCCTCGACCGGGCGGGCCACGAGGTGGTGGTGACCGCGCGGGGCGCCCAGCTCGATGCGATCCGGCAGCACGGGCTGCGACTCGAGGGCGCGTACGGCGACGCGACGGCGCGGATCGGCGCAGCGCAGGTGCTCCCGGAGCCGCCGGAGCTCGCCCTGCTCGCGGTGAAGGCCCAGGACGCGCCCGCCGCGGCGGCGCAGAACGCGGGGGTGCTCGACCGGGTACCGGTCGTGGTCGTGCAGAACGGGGTGCAGGGGCCGCAGGCGCTCCGTTCGGCGCTGCCGACGTCGCCGCTCATGGGCGCGGCGTCGATGATCGCGGCCTCCTACCTCTCCCCCGGGGTGGTGACGGTCACCGCAACCGGCGTGACGGTGCTGGCCCGCGACAGCGCGACCCGAGCCGAGCTGGAGGAGGCGGCCGCGGTGCTCGGCTCGGTGGCCGAGGTGCGCACCGCGCCGGGGCTCGCCGGTCTGCAGTGGTCGAAGCTGGTGGTGAACCAGCTGAACGCCGCGCCGGCGATCACGGGCCTGTCGCTGCAGGAGGCGCTGCGGTCCTCGGCGCTCACCGCGGCGATCGCGACCGCGATGCGCGAGACGATCCGGGTGGCCAGGGCCGACGGCGTCCGCCTCGAGGGGCTTCCCGCGCTGCCCGAGTCGCTCGTGCGCACGCTCGAGCTGCTCCCGGTGCCGCTCGCCGCGCGTGCGCTGCGGCGAGGCGTGACCGCCCGCATGGGGACCGTGCCGAACCCGGGCAGCACCCTCCAGAGCATCCGCAGGGGCCGCCCGACCGAGATCGACCACCTGTCGGGGGCGGTGGTGGAGGTGGGCGCCCGCGTCGGCGTCCCCACCCCGGTGAACCGCCGCATCGTGGAGCTCGTCCACGAGGTGGAGGCGACCGGCCGCTTCCGCAGCCCCGACGACGCGGCCCGGGCCCTCCGCGCCTGAAGGCGTGCGTCGATCCGGGGAAGTGATCGCACCCCCGGATCCACGAACACCCTCAGCAGGCGTCCTCGAACACGCGCCTGGGGTGCTCCGGATCGGTGAGGTCGAAGCTCGCGTTCGCGCGCTTGCGGGCGTCGACCCGGCGGAAGGCGATGTCGACGAGCGCGGACCAGGGCGCCGGGTCGGCTCCTGGGCGGCGCGCGGCGTCGCGCTCCCGCGCCTCCGCCCGCGGCACCTGCAGCCACGCGCTCGTGTGCCAGACGCCGGCGAGGTCGCCGAGGTGCAGGAACGGGCCGGAGACGACGAGCACGGTGCGCTCGGCCTGCAGTCCGGCGAGCCCGCCGCCGCGGTAGGGCGCGAGCAGCTCGGTCCGGAACCGCGCCTCGTCGAGGTAGCGCTCGGGCGTCGCCGCGAGCGGCCGCGCCGCGAACCGGGCGATCGGCACCGCCGCCGACGGCACGCCCCCTGCGCGTACGGCGGCGGCGAGATCGACGGCGAAGCGCTCACGACCGGACGACGGATCCCCCTCCGGGTCCTCGATCCCGTCGATGCCGACGAGGAGGCGCCCGCGCGGATGCACGGCGACCACCTCGCGGGCGTACTCCGCGATCACGTCCGCCCGCTCGGGCTGCCATCGGGCCACGGGAGCGACGCTAGCCGCCTACGCTCGTTCGTCGATGTCGGGGATCCGGTTGCGCGCCGCGCGGCACGCGGATGCACGGGCGATCGAGGCGGTCGTCACCGCCGCGTTCGCCGCGTTCGTGGACCGGAGCGGGGTGCGGCCCGCTCCGCTCCTGCTCGACTGGCCGACCGTGATCTCGGCCACCGCGGTGACCGTCGCCGTCCTCGACGAGCGCGTCGTCGGCGTGCTCGTGCTCTGGCCGCACCCGGACGCCGTGCTCGTCGACACCGTCGCGGTGGACCCTGCCGCGCAGGGCTCCGGCGTCGGCTCCCTCCTGCTCGACCGCGCCGAGCTGACGGCCATCGAGACGGGCACGAACACGGTGCGGCTGTACACGAACGCCGCGATGCCGGAGGCGCTCGCGTTCTACCCGCGGCGCGGCTACGCCGTCACCGCCCGCCGGCACGAGGACGGGTTCGACCGCGTGTTCTTCGAGAAGCGGCTCGCGTGAGCCTCGATCCGGCGCTTGTCACCGACTGGTTCGCGGTGCACGCGCGCGACCTCCCGTGGCGGCGACCGGGGTTCAGCGCATGGGGCACGCTCGTGTCCGAGTTCATGCTGCAGCAGACGCAGGTGGCCAGGGTCGTGCCGATCCTCGAGGAGTGGCTGCGGCGCTGGCCGACGCCCGCCGACCTCGCCGCGGCGCCGCCGGCCGAGGTGCTGCGGGCCTGGGGCCGGCTCGGGTACCCGCGGCGCGCCCTCGCGCTGCACGCCTGCGCCACCGCGATCGCGGAGCGGCACGGGAATCTCGTGCCGGAGGACGTCGACGAGCTCCTGGCGCTGCCGGGCGTCGGCGACTACACGGCACGGGCGGTCGCGGTGTTCGCCCACGGCCACCGGCACCCGGTCGTGGACACGAACGTGCGCAGGGTGATCGCGCGCGCGGTGCAGGGCGTCGCGCTGCCAGGGGCGCCGAACGCGCGGCGGGACCTGCCGGCGATGGCGGCGCTGCTGCCGGAGGGGCGGGAGGAGCAGCGGGCGTTCAACGCCGGGATGATGGAGATCGGCGCGGTCGTCTGCACCGCGCGGGCGCCGCGATGCGCCGAGTGCCCGCTCGCCGCGGTCTGCGCCTGGCGGGCGGCTGGCCTCCCCGCCCACGACGGACCGGCGCCGCGGCGGCAGCCGAGGTTCGACGGCTCCGACCGGCAGCGGCGCGGGCGCGTCATGGCGGAGCTGCGCGCGAGCGACGTCCCGGTGACGGACGCGGAGCTGCAGCAGGTGCTGCCCGACCCGGCCGAGCGCGCCCGCATCCTGTCCGGCCTCGAGCGCGACGGCCTCGCCGCGCGCACGGACACCGGCTGGTCCCTCCCCTGAGCCTTCGTCGTTCAGGAGAAACGGCGGCGGAGCCGGCTTTTCTCCTGAACCACGAAGGTCAGTCGCGCGGGGTGTACCGCGCGAAGACGCCGGTGACGAGGAGCGCCGCCGCGCCGGCCAGGTGCCCCAGCCGGAACGGCTGACCGGAGAACGACAGCGGGAGCACCGGGTTCCACAGCACCGCCACGACGAGCGGGACCGGCAGCCACGCCCACTGACGCGCCTGCCACACGAACACCGCCGTGATCACGGCGAGGATGCTCACGCCGTAGCGGATCAGGAAGTAGGCGTCCTGCCCGACGAGCAGCAGGCCGCCGAGCAGCACGATCGCGCCCAGCGTCGCGGGCGCCATCGCCCGGCGCTGCTTCCTCGTGCCGTACCGGTTCTGGAGGGTCGGCCGAGCGGCGGCGGCACGCCGCTCGGCCCGGTTGCCGCTCACTCCCCGTCGATCTCGCGCGGCTTCACGTACGGGTCGGCCTCGCCCGCGTACTGCGCGCCGGCGGCGAGCGCCCGGGTCGCACTGTCCGCCTCCCTCGCCTGCGCGAGCAGGTCGGCCACGTGGGCCGCGTTCTCCGGGATCGCGTCCGGGATGAACTCGAGCGTCGGCGTGAGCCTCGCCCGGATGTTCCGCCCGACCTCGGTGCGCAGCAGCCCGGTCGCCGCCTTGAGCGCCGCGGCCGAGTCCTCCCGCTCCTGCTCCGTCCCGTAGACGGTGTAGAAGACGCTCGCGTGCTGCAGATCGCCCGTCATGCGGACGTCGGTGATCGTGACGAAGCCGAGCCGGGGGTCGCGGAGCCCCTTCTCGAGGCGTCTCGCGATGATCTCCTTGATGGCGTCGCCGAGCTTCGCGGCCCTGCCGTGGTCAGCCACTGCTCCTCCTTCGTTCTCGCGGATCCGCATCTCCGACGCGACACGCCGCCCCGAGCGGGGCTCAGGACGGCGTGTCGGTCAGGAACTGCGGATCCGCGAAGGGATTCCGGATCCGCGACTAGGCGCGGATCTTCTCGCGGGTCTCGATCGTCTCGATCTCGTCACCGACCTGGATGTCGTTGAAGCGACCGAGGCCGATGCCGGCCTCGAAGTCCGTGCGGACCTCGGTGACGTCGTCCTTGAAGCGGCGGAGCGACTCGATCGCGAGGTTGTCCCCCACGACCACGCCGTTCCGGATGACCCGCGCCTTCGCGTTGCGGGTGATCGTGCCGCTGCGGACGATGACACCCGCGATGTTGCCGAACTTCGAGGAGCGGAAGACCTCGCGGATCTCGGCGAGGCCCGACTGGACCTCCTCGAACTCCGGCTTGAGCATCCCCTTCAGCGACTGCTCGACGTCCTCCAGCGCGGAGTAGATCACCGAGTAGAAGCGGATGTCGATGCCCTCGCGAGCGGCCCGCTCGCGGGCCTTCGGGTCGGGGCGCACGTTGAAGCCGATGATGATCGCGTTGTCGACCGTCGCCAGGTTCACGTCCGACTCGGTGACGGCGCCGACGCCGCGGTGGATGATCCGCAGCTGGACGCTGTCGTCGACCTCGATCTTCAGCAGCGACTCCTCCAGTGCCTCGACGGCACCGGACACGTCGCCCTTGATGATGAGGTTCAGCGAGTCGACCTTGCCGGCCTCGATCTGGCCCATGAAGTCCTCGAGCGAGATGCGCTTGCGGGCCTTCGCCAGCGACGCGTTCCGCTCGGCGGCCTCGCGCTTCTCCGCGACCTGACGGGCCGTGCGGTCCTCCTCGGTGACGAGGAAGGTGTCGCCGGCGCGCGGGACGGAGGAGAGGCCCTGGACCTGGACGGCCCGTGACGGGTACGCCTCGACGATCGCGATGCCGTTCTCGTCGGTCATCGCACGGACGCGGCCGTAGGCCGTGCCCGCCACGATCGAGTCGCCCACGCGGAGCGTCCCGGTCTGGATCAGCACCGTCGCGACCGCACCGCGGCCCTTGTCGAGGCGCGCCTCGATGGCGACGCCGCGCGCGTCCCGGTTCGGGTTGGAGCGCAGATCGAGCCCCGCGTCGGCGGTCAGCAGGACCGCCTCCATCAGGTCGTCGATGCCGGCGCCGGTCCGAGCGGAGACGTCGACGAACATCGTGTCGCCGCCGTACTCCTCCGCGACCAGGCCGAACTCGGTGAGCTGCTGCCGGACCTTGGCCGGGTTCGCGCCCTCCTTGTCGACCTTGTTCACGGCGACCACGATCGGCACGCCGGCGGCTTGGGCGTGGTTCAGCGCCTCCACCGTCTGCGGCATGACGCCGTCGTCGGCGGCGACCACGAGGATCGCGAGGTCGGTCACCTCGGCACCGCGGGCACGCATGGCGGTGAACGCCTCGTGACCAGGGGTGTCGATGAAGGTGATGGCCCGCTCGTTGCCCTCGTGCTCCTTCCACACCTGGTACGCACCGATGTGCTGCGTGATGCCGCCGGACTCGCCCGCGACCACGTTGGAGTGGCGGATCGAGTCGAGCAGCTTCGTCTTGCCGTGGTCGACGTGGCCCATGACGGTCACGACCGGGGGCCGGATCTCCAGGTCCTCGTCGTCCTCGTCGTACTCGAACTCGATGTCGAAGCCCTCGAGCAGCTCACGGTCCTCGTCCTCGGGCGAGACCATCTCGATCCGGTAGCCGAGCTCCTCGCCCAGCACCTGGAACGTGGCCTCGTCGAGCGACTCCGTCGCGGTCGCCATCTCACCGAGGTGGAACAGCACCGTGACGAGGTTGCCGGGGCTCGCGTCGATCTTGTCCGCGAAGTCCGTGATCGAGGCACCGCGCCGGAGGCGGATGACCGTCGAGCCGTCGCCGCGCGGGACGCTGACGCCACCGAGCGTCGGCGCCGACCGCATCTCGAACTCGGCGCGCTTCGTCCGCTTCGACTTGCGCTGACGGGACTTGCCGCCGCCCTTGCCGAACGCACCCGCGGTACCGCCGCCGGGGCCGCGACCGCGGCCGCCACCGCCGGGACGGGGGCCGCTGAAGCCGCCGGCCGGCCGCTGGAAGCCGCCACCCGCACCGCCGGGCCGCCCTGCGCCGCCACCCGCGCCACCGGGACGCTGGAAGCTCGGGCGCTGGCCGAAGCCCTGCGGGCGCTGGCCCATGCCGGGGCCGCCGGGACGCGGAGCGCCCGGACGCGGAGCGCCGGGACGCGGAGCACCGGGGCGAGGAGCACCGGGACGCGGGATGGCGCCGTTCGCACCGCCGCCGGAGCCGCCCGGGCGCATGCCCTGGTTGGAGGCGAAGGGGTTGTTGCCGGGACGAGGGGCCGCGGGGCGACCCATGCCCTGGCTCGACGCGAACGGGTTGTTCCCCGGCCGGGGCTGACCGGGACGCGGCGCGCCACCGGGACGCGGGATCGCGCCGGGCGTGCCCGCCGCGGGTGCGGCACCACCGGGGCGGGGCGCAGCGGAGCGCTCCTCCACCGGGTGGGCGGTCTCATCGACCGATGCCGCAGGGCGCGGCGCGGCCTGCGCCGCGGGGCGCTCGGCCTGCGGCTCGGGCGCGGGCTGGGCCTGCGGGGCGGGCTGGGCCTGCGGCGCGGGCGCCGGCGTCACCTCGGCCGCGGCGCGCTGGGCCGGTGCCGGTCGCGGTGCGGGCGCCGCGGGGCGTGCCGGGCCGGGGCGGCCGGCGACGGGCGCACCGGGGCGGGGTCCGGAGGGACCTCCGGCGGTGGTGATGCCGTCGGCTGCGAGCTTCGCCTTCAGCTTGCGGACGACCGGGGGCTCGACGCTCGAGGACGGGCCCTTGACGAACTCGCCCATCTCCTTGAGCTTCTCGAGCGCGAGCTTGGTCTCGATCCCGAGGTCGGATGCGATCTCGTGGACGCGTGGTTTCGCCACTTCTCTCCTGTTCTGAGCCTGCCCAGAACAGGGCAGGTCACTGCTGCGGTGCGGGTCTCATTTCGAGTCGCTCATCGCTTGTCCATGTGCCTGTTCCACTTCGCGTGGGAGAACTGCCCGCATCCGGATGGAGCGGCAGCGAACGGAGCGGCAGCCTCGGCCGCTCCAGGAGGACAGTGTACCCGCCTCGATGTCCTGCAACGCGGGCCGGTGCGGGCTTGTTCCGAAGTGCGTTTTGAAGGGGTTTCGGCGCAGCCCGATTTGAACGGTTCGAAGGGTCGACGCCGAAACCCCTTCAAAACGAAGGCCCGGACGGTGCGGCGCTACTCGTCCTCGAGGATCGAGTCGGGCTGGATGTCGATCTTCGCGCCGGTGAGCTTGGCGGCCAGGCGGGCGTTCTGCCCCTCCTTGCCGATCGCGAGCGACAGCTGGTAGTCGGGGACGAGCGCGCGGACCGCCTTCGCGCTCCGGTCCAGCACGAAGGAGCTCGTCACGCGCGCCGGGGACAGCGCGTTCGCGACGAAGGTCGCGAGGTCGTCGGAGTGGTCGACGATGTCGATCTTCTCCCCGCCGAGCTCGGCCGACACGGCCCGCACCCGCGCGCCGAGCTCCCCGATGGCCGCGCCCTTCGCGTTGATGCCCGGCTGGGTCGCGCGGACGGCGACCTTCGAGCGGTGCCCTGCCTCGCGGGCCATCGAGGTGATCTCGACGAGCCCGGACGCGATCTCCGGCACCTCCAGCGCGAACAGCCTGCGCACGAGCGCCGGGTGGGTGCGCGACACGGTGATCGAGGGGCCCTTCGAACCGCGGGAGACGCTCGTGACGTACACACGGATGCGGTCGCCGTGCCGGTAGCTCTCCCCGGGGACCTGCTCCTCGGGAGGGAGGATCGCCTCCACGGAGCCGAGGTCCACGTGCACCATGCGCGGGTTCGGTCCCTGCTGGATGATGCCGGCCACGATGTCGCCCTCGCGGCCCTTGAACTCCCCGAGCACGCGCTCGTCCCCGAGGTCCCGGAGGCGCTGGTTGATGACCTGCTTCGCGGCGAACGCCGCGACCCGGCCGAAGTCGTGCGGGTCGTCGACGGCCTCGCCGACCTGCTCGCCCTGCTCGTCGAGCTCGGGCACGTACACGGTGACCTTGCCGGTCTTGCGGTCGATCTCGACCCGCGGCTGGGGCGTGCCCGCCGGCGCGTGCTCCGGCTGTCCCGTGTGCTTGAGGTACGCCGTGAGGATGGCGGCCTCGATGATCCGGACCAGCTCGTCGAACGGGATCTCCCGCTCGCGTTCCATCAGCCGGAGGACGGCGAGGTCGATCTCCATCGGCGGTCCCTCCTGCTCGCGACGCCCGCGTTTCGAGCCCCCTTACGCTAGCAGCGCCGGATCGAGCGCCTGGAGGCACGTCATGAGCGAGGAGCGCACGGTGCAGCTGCGCCGTTACCGGATCGTCGAGGGCGAGCTGCCCGCGTTCCTCGACTGGTGGCGGTCCCGGCTGCTGCCTGCCCGGCAGGCGTACGGGTTCCGGCTCGAGTCGGCGCTCGTGGTGCCCGAGACCGGCGAGTTCGTCTGGGCGGTCTCCGCCGAGGGCGACGAGGCGGCGTTCGCCGCGCTCGACGCGGCGTGGGCCGGGTCGGGCGAGCGGGCCGCCGTGTTCGAGGGCGTCCCGCAGCGCGTGGCCGCGATGGACCTGCGGATCGCGGTCCCCGCGGTCTGATCCCGGCGGGGCGGTCCCGGTGTCCGACCGCGCCGTTAGCGTGCGCGGCATGCGCCTGCTCCACACCTCCGACTGGCACATCGGCCGCACCTTCCACGGGCACTCGACGCTCGAGGCGCTCCGCGGCGTGCTGCTCGAGCTGGCGGAGACGGTGCGCCGCGAGCGCGTCGACGCGGTGCTGGTCGCGGGCGACGTCTTCGACTCGGCGACGCCCGCCGCGGCCGCGTTCGAGCTGTTCGAGGGGGCGGTGCTCGCGATCCGCGGGGCGGGCGCGCAGGTCGTGATGACCAGCGGGAACCACGACTCCGCGGCCCGGCTCGGGCATCAGTCGCCGTTCGCCGCCGCGGGGGGCGTGCACGTGCGGACGCGCGCGGAGGCGCTCGACGCCCCGGTCGAGCTGACCGACGAGCACGGTCCGCTCGACGTGTACGGCATCCCCTACCTCGAGCCCCTGCTCATGGGCGTCCGCACCCACGCGGCCGCGCTCGGCGCCGCGATGGATCGCGTGCGCGCCGCGTCGGCCGCGCGAGGCAACCGGAGCATCGTGCTCGCGCACTGCTTCGCGTCCGCCGGTGTGGTCCCGCAGGCCGCCGGCGGGGAGCGCGACATCACCGCGGGCGGCCTCGACGTCGTGCCGGCGGCGGTCTTCGAGGCGACCGGCGATTCGCGGGTCGACTACGTCGCGCTCGGCCACCTGCACTCCCGCGTGCGCCTCGCGGAGCACGTTCGCTACGCGGGCGCGCCCCTCCACTACTCCTTCGGCGAGACGTCGCCGATGCGCGGCGCCTGGCTGCTCGAGCTCGACGCCGCGGGGCTGGCCGGCGTGCGTTGGGTCGATCTGCCCGTGCCGCGGCGCCTGTCGGAGATCACGGGGCCGCTGGACACCCTCCTCGCCGATCCCGCCCTCGCGCCGCTCGAGCAGGACTGGGTCCAGGCGGTGCTCACCGATCCCACGCGGCAGCAGGACGCGATGACGCGGCTGCGGGAGCGCTTCCCCCACATCGCCCGCATCGAGCACCGGCCGGAGGGGGTGCGCCCGGCCGACGCCCGCAGCTACGGCGAGCGCACGGCCGGCCTGCCGGACGCCGCGCTCATCGCCGGCTTCCTCGAGCACGTCCGGGCCGGCACCGGCCCGAGCGACGCGGAGACGGCGCTCGTGGCCGAGGTGCTCGCCTCCGTCGCGGCGGCGGAGCGGGCCGCGTGAGGATCGAACGGCTCACCGTCGAGGGCTTCGGCCCGTTCGCGGCGGAGCAGTCGATCGATTTCGCCCCGCTCGACGAGGCCGGGCTGTTCCTCATCACCGGGAGGACCGGCAGCGGCAAGTCGAGCATCCTCGACGCGATCTGCTTCGCGCTCTACGGCACGGCGCCGCGCTACGACGGCGCCCAGGCGCGGCTGCGCAGCGACCACGCGCCGGTGGGGTCCCCGACCAGGGTCACGCTCGAGTTCGCGGTGGGCGGCGAGCGCTGGCGGGTGGTGCGCTCCCCCGAGTACGACCGCCCGAAGCAGCGCGGTTCCGGCACGACCCGCGAACCGCAGTCGGCGACGCTCGAGCGCTGGGACGGCGCGGGCTGGATCGGGGTCGCGGCGCGCCCCGTCGACGTCGCCGAGCACCTCGGTCCCGTCCTGCAGCTCACCCGCGAGCAGTTCCTGCAGGTGATCCTGCTGGCCCAGGGCCGGTTCCAGGAGTTCCTGAAGGCCAAGACGGACGAGCGGCTCGGGCTGCTGCGCGCGCTGTTCGGCACCGAGCGGTTCCAGCGGTTCGAGGCCGAGGTGTCGGAGCGCGCGAAGGCGCTCGAGCAGCAGGTGGCCGCTGGTGCCGCGGCCGTGCGGGCGGATGCGGCCCGACTCGCCGCGCTGGTCGAGGAGGACGTCCCGGAGGAGCCGGAGCCGTCCTGGGCGGCTTCGATCGTCGAGCGGCTGCGCACGGCGGCCGCGGCCGCGGAGGCGGAGGCGGAGACGGCGCGCACCGCGTTCGAGGCGGCGGACCGGGCCGCAGCGGACGCGGCCGCCGTCGCGGAGCGGCAGCGCAGGCGGAGGGCCGCACGGGAGGCGCTCGCGGCGCTGGAGGCGCAGCGCGACGAGGTCGAGGCCGCGCGCGGGCGCATCGGGGAGGCGGTGCGCGTCCTGCCGCTCATCCCCGCGGTGGACGCGGCGGAGCGCGCCGCGCACGAGCGCGCGGCCGCGGTGCGGGCGCGCGAGACCGCGCGCGCCGTGCCGGGCGCCGACGTGCCCGATCCGCTCGCGGCGGTCGCCGAGCTCGACGAGCGGCTCGGGGCGCTGGCCGACCGCCTGCGCGACGAGGAGGAGCTCCCCCGCCTCGCGGCCGCGGCCGAGCGGGCGGCCGCGGCGCGCACCGCGGCCGAGCAGGCGCTGCTGCGGGTGGCGGAGGAGGCGCAGACCCTCCCGGACCGTCGCGCGGCGCTCCAGGAGCGGCTGCGCGCGGCCGAGTCCGCCGCGGAGGGCGCCGATGCGGCCGCGGCCGAGCTGGAGCGGGCCCGCGCCGTCGCCCGCGCCGTGGAGGCGGCGCGGCACGCGGCGGACGCCGCGGCCGCCGCCGGGCGGGGGCTCGAAGCCGCCCTGGCCGACGAGGAGCAGGCGGTCGGGCGCACGCGTGCGCTGGTCGCCGCGCGGCTCGCCGGCGCCGCCGGGCTCCTCGCCGCGGCGCTCACGCCCGACGACCCGTGCCCCGTGTGCGGCTCGGTCGACCATCCCGCGCCCGCCGAGCGGGACGTGGCCACCCCCGACGACGCGGCCGTCGGCGAGGCGGAGGCGGCCCAGCAGGCCGCCGCGGATCGGCGGGCGGCGGCGCACGCGCAGGTGGCGGAGACCCGTGCCGCCCGGGCCGCTGCCACGGCAGCGGCGGACGGGGCCACGGCGGAGGCGGCCGAGCGGGCGATCGCGACCGCGCAGGAGCGGCTCGACGTCGCCCGCCGCGCCGCTGCGGACCGCGGTTCGGCGGCGCGGGAGCTGGAGGCGCTCGAGACGAGAGCGGCCGAGCTCGATCGCGCGGGCGCGGACGCGCGCACGGCGCTGGACGCGCGCGCTGCGGACTCCGCCGGCGCGAAGGCCGCGGCGGACGCGGCAGGGGCGCGCGTGGTCGCCGCGAGGGGGGACGCCGTGTCGATCTCGGCGCTCGTGACCGCGCTGCGCAGCGCGCGCCTGGCGCTCGGGAGGGGCCCCCCCGCCGCGGCGCGCCATGGGGCGGGGGCGGGGGCCGACTCGGACGCCCGGGCCCGCCTGGCGGCCGCGCTCGCCGAGGCGGGGGTCCCCGACGCACGCCTGGCGCGGGAGGCCGCGCTGACCGCCGCGGACCGCGCCGCCCTCGAGGAGCGCGTCCGGGCGTGGGAAGCGGCGCGGCACGGGGCCACCGCCCAGCTCGCCGACCCCGGCGTCGCGGGCGCTCCGGAGGAGCCGGCCGACGTCGCCGGGGCGATCGAGGCGAAGGCCGTGGCGCTCCAGCGGCGGGACGAGCGCGCCGAGGCGCTCATCACGGCCAGGTCGCGGGTCGACGTCGCTGCGGCGCTGGCCGGATCGATCACGACGGCCGTCGCGGGGACGGCGGACGAGCGAGCCCGGCTGCAGGTCGTGGGCCCCCTCGCCGAGGTGGTCCGCGGCGGCGGCTCGAACGCGCTCCGGATGCGGCTCGAGAGCTACGTGCTCGCCGCGAGGCTGGAGCAGATCGTCGCGGCGGCGAACGTCCGCCTCTCCGCCATGACCGACGGCCGCTTCACGTTGCAGCACGACGACACCGTCGCGTATCGCGGCGCCAGGAGCGGTCTCGGGCTCGAGGTGCTCGACGAGCACACCGGCCGCCCGCGCCCCGTCGCCTCCCTGTCGGGCGGTGAGACGTTCCTCGCCTCCCTGGCGCTCGCACTCGGTCTCGCCGAGGTGGTCTCCGCCGAGGCGGGCGGCGTCCGGCTCGACACGCTGTTCGTCGACGAGGGCTTCGGGTCGCTCGACCGCAGGACCCTCGACACCGCCATGGAGACGCTCGACTCGCTGCGGGCAGGCGGCCGGACGGTCGGTCTGATCAGCCACGTCGAGGCGATGCAGGAGGACATCCCCGCCGGGCTGCACGTCGAGCGCCGGGCGGACGGCTCGAGCGCCATCCGTTCCCGCATCCCCGCCGTGCGCTGAGCCGCGCGGAGCCGCGGTCGGCCGGCCCCGGTCAGCCGGTCGGGGACGTGCTCGAGGTCGGGCAGGCCGTGGGGGACGTCGATGCGCCCGGGCTCGACGTGCAGGTCGGCGCCGGACCGGGGCCGGTCAGCAGGCCGAAGGTGACCGCGGCGGCGAGCACCACGACCGCGACGATGCCGGCCCACACGATGGGCGGGAGGCGGCCCATCGCTCAGCCCGCGATCAGCGCGGCGATCTCGTCGACGACGGTCGCGATGGGCGTCTCGGCCCGGGAGTCCGACGCCCGGTCCCACACCTCGACGACCCCCTCCGCGAGTCCTCTGCCGACGACGATCACGGTCGGGATGCCGATCAGCTCCGCGTCCTTGAACTTCACGCCCGGCGACAGGCGCCGGTCGTCGACGAGGACGTCCGCGCCGCGCAGCTCGAGCTCGCGACCGATCCGCTCCGCCTCCTCGAACGCGGCCTCGTCCTTGCCGGCCGCGACGACGAGCACGTCGAAGGGCGCCACGGCGCGCGGCCAGACCAGCCCCTTCTCGTCGGCGTTCGTCTCGGCGATGAGCGCCATGTCCCGGCTGACGCCGATGCCGTACGAGCCCATCGTGACGGTGACGAGCTTGCCGTTCGGGTCGAGCACCTTGAGCCCCAGGGCGTCGGCGTACTTGCGGCCGAGCGCGAACACGTGCCCGAGCTCCGTGCCCCGCGCGAGCTCGATCGGACCGCTGCCGTCCGGGGCCGGATCCCCGGCGCGCACCTCCGCGACCTCGGCGGTGCCGTCGGCGACGAAGTCGCGGCCCGCGACGAGCGAGAGCACGTGCCGGTCGGGCTCGTTCGCCCCCGTGACCCAGGAGGTGCCGTCGACGACGCGCGGGTCGACGAGGAACCGGATCCGGCTGGTCGAGGTCTCCCCCAGCACCGGACCGGCCGCGCTCCAGGGGCCGATGTAGCCCTTCACGAGCGCGGGGTGCGCCGCGAAGTCCTCCTCGGTCGCCGCCTCGACGGCCGCCGGGAAGAACGCGGCCTCGGCCCGCTTCAGGTCGGCGTCGCGGTCCCCGGGGATGCCGACCACGACGAGCTCGCGCTCCCCGTGCGGGTGCGTCAGCGCGAGCACGACGTTCTTCAGCGTGTCCGCGGCGGTCCACGCGTGCCCGTCCTCGCGCGGGTGCCGCTCGTTGAGCAGGTCGACCAGGGTCGCGATGGTGGGCGTGCCCGGCGAGTCGAACACGGTCGCGGGCGCCTGCCCGGCGATCTCCCGGGGCGCGGGAGGCAGGGTGCGGAACGCCTCCACGTTGGCCGCGTAGCCGCCCGCGGAGCGCACGAAGGTGTCGTCGCCGATCGGGGTGGGGTGGAGGAACTCCTCGCTGCGGGAGCCGCCCATCGCACCGGCGTGCGCGGACACGATCACGTACTCGAGCCCGAGCCGGGCGAAGATCCGCTCGTAGGCGGCGCGCTGCAGGTCGTAGGAGGCGTCGAGGCCCTCGTCGTCGATGTCGAACGAGTAGGCGTCCTTCATCGTGAATTCGCGGCCGCGCAGGATGCCGCCGCGAGGCCGGGCCTCGTCGCGGAACTTCTCCTGGATCTGGTAGATCGTCAGCGGCAGGTCCTTGTACGAGGAGTACAGGTCCTTCACGAGCAGCGCGAACGCCTCCTCGTGCGTCGGCGCGAGCACGTACTCGACGCCCTTGCGGTCCTCGAGCGTGAAGATGTCGTCGCCGTAGTCGTCGTAGCGCCCGGTCAGGCGGTACGGCTCGCTCGGGAGCAGGGCGGGGAAGTGCACCTCCTGGGCGCCGGCCGCCTCCATCTCCTCGCGGACGATCGCCTCGATGCGCGCCTTCACCCGCAGGCCGAGCGGCAGCCAGGCGAACCCGCCCGGCGCGACACGACGGATGTACCCGGCGCGGACCAGCAGCTTGTGGTTGCGGAACTCGGCGTCCGCCGGGTCCTCCCGCAGGGTGCGGAGGAACAACCGGCTGAGACGCGTGACCACGGTCCAGGAGCCTATCGACCGGCCGGCGCCGGACGCACGACGGCCCCGATCGGGCGGGCGATCGGGGCCGGTGGAGCGGGCGTTCGGGCCGCGCTGGGCGCCCAGGCTACGGCCGCGGCGCGACGGCGCTCAATGGTTCGCGGGTCCCCAGTGCAGGGGCCGAGGGCAACCGGTCAGACGGTGACGACCTCCGGGGCGCCGGTCGCGGCGCCGGGGCCCATCTCCTCGGCGATCCGGTTCGCCTCGGCGATGAGGGTCGCGACGATCTCCGACTCGGGCACCGTCTTGATCACCTCGCCCTTGACGAAGATCTGCCCCTTGCCGTTGCCGGAGGCGACGCCGAGGTCCGCCTCCCGCGCCTCCCCCGGGCCGTTGACGACGCACCCCATCACGGCGACGCGCAGCGGGACGCTCATCCCCTGCAGGCCCTCGGTGACGTTCTCGGCGAGCGAGTACACGTCGACCTGGGCGCGGCCGCAGGACGGGCAGGAGACGATCTCGAGCTTGCGCTCCCGCAGGTTCAGGGACTGGAGGATCTGCAGACCGACCTTGACCTCCTCCACGGGCGGCGCGGAGAGGGACACGCGGATGGTGTCGCCGATGCCCTCCGCCAGCAGGATCCCGAAGGCCGTCGCCGACTTGATCGTGCCCTGGAACGCCGGCCCCGCCTCGGTGACGCCGAGGTGCAGCGGCCAGTCGCCGCGCTCGGCGAGGAGCCGGTAGGCCTTCACCATCACGATCGGGTCGTTGTGCTTGACGGAGATCTTGAAGTCGTGGAAGTCGTGCTCCTCGAACAGGCTCGCCTCCCAGACCGCGCTCTCGACGAGCGCCTCCGGGGTCGCCTTCCCGTACTTCTCGAGCAGGCGCGGATCGAGCGACCCGGCGTTGACGCCGATCCGGATGGAGACGCCTGCGGCCTTGGCCCGCTCGGCGATCTGCTTCACCTGGTCGTCGAACTTGCGGATGTTGCCCGGGTTCACCCGGACCGCCGCACAGCCCGCGTCGATCGCCGCGTAGACGTAGTTCGGCTGGAAGTGGATGTCCGCGATGACGGGGATCTGGCTCTTCTTGGCGATGATCGGCAGCGCCTCCGCGTCGTCGCGTGACGGGACGGCCACCCGGACGATGTCGCAGCCGGCGGCGGTGAGCTCCGCGATCTGCTGCAGCGTGGCGTTGATGTCCGGCGTCGGCGTCGTCGTCATGGACTGGACGCTGACGGGCGCGTCACCACCGACGAGCACCTTCCCGACCTTGATCTGACGGGACTTCCGTCGGGGCGCGAGCACCTCGGGCTGGGGCTTCGGCATCCCGATGTTCAGTGCGGGCACGGCACCTCCTTGCGTGCGGCCAAGGCTACGTGCCTCAGGTGAACGCCCGGCGCATCCTCGCGTTCCCGGACGAGGGGAGCCGGGACGGACGACGGACTCAGAAGATCTGGATGGGGTGCACGAGGTCGGCGTAGATGAGCAGGAGGCTCATCCCCCCGAGCAGGATCGTGACGGCGAAGGTGAGCGGCATGAGCTTCGCGGTGTCGACCGGGCCCGGGTCGCGCCGGCCGAGCAGCCGGGCCACGCTGCGCCGCAGCCCCTCCCACAGGGCGCCGATCACGTGGCCGCCGTCGAGGGGCAGCAGCGGGATCAGGTTGAAGACGAAGAGCGCGATGTTCAGGCTGCCGAGGATGCCGATGAGGCTCGCGATCTTCGAGGTGAGCGTGATCTGCGGGTTCGCGGCGATCTCGCCGGCGACCCGGCCGACCCCGACGACGCTGATCGGGCCGTTCGGGTCCCGCGGCCCGGAGCCGAAGGCGGCGTGCGCGACGCCGACGAGGCGCGCAGGGAGGTTGACGATCACGCCGGCCACCGCGGCGACGTTGTTCCCGACCGCCGGCAGCACCGCCGTGACGGGCTGCTGCTGCAGGGCCTCGGTCGGCGAGATGCCGAGGAACCCGACGGTCTGCGTGCGGATCCTCCCGGCCGCGTCCTTCACGGGGTTGCCCGCCGCGTCGGTGACCGCGACGGTGTTCCGCGCGAGGGTGACCCGGATGTGCCGGGTGCCGCCGGTCCTCGCGGCGACGGTCAGGTCGAGCTCCTTGCCAGGGGACCGCCTGATGATCGTGGTGATGTCCGTCCAGGTGGACACGGGCGTGCCGTCGATGGCGGTGATGCGGTCACCGGGGCGCAGCGCGGTCCCGGCGGCCGGCGCGGCGGCGTCGGACGCGGTGCAGGTGTCCCGCGTCTGCGTCGCCGGCACCACGCACTGCGAGATGGAGGCGACGGTGGTCGTGGGCGTCAGCGTCCCGAACCCCATGAGCAGGATGCCCGTGAACAGGATCCCGAGCAGGAGGTTGACGCTCGGGCCGCCCAGCATGATGACGATCCGCTTCCAGACCGCGAGGCGGTAGAACGCGCGGTGCTCCTCGCCAGCGGGGATCGACTCCGCGCTCGTGTCCCTCGCGTCCTGCACGAGCGTGCCGAACAGGCTCGTGGTCGCGGTGCGCCCCGCCTCCGGCTCGATCGCGTCCTCGACCGCCTCGCCCACCGTGGGAGGCGGCGCCTGGAACAGCCGCTCCCGCCTGCCCTGCCGCTGCCGGGCGGGCGGGAACATCCCCACCATCGAGATGTAGCCGCCGAGCGGGATCGCCTTGACGCCGTACTCGGTCTCGCCGCGTCGGCGCGACCACACGGTCCTGCCGAATCCGATCATGTACTGCGTCACCCGGACGCCGAACAGCTTCGCGGGCACGAGGTGCCCGACCTCGTGCAGACCGATGGAGAGGACCACGCCGACGAGGATCACGAGGACCCCGGCGAGGAAGAGGAGCGCGGTCACGGCCGACAGGGTACGTGGCGGCGGCAGGAGGATCGCGCGACCCGGCGACCCTCCGCTATGAAGCGCCTGAGCATCCGAAGGTGCTCCCCGATCCGGGGGTTTGCGCCGATCCCCGGATCCACGGACACCATCAGGAGGCGGCGATGAGCGCGTCCGCCGCGGCGCGCGCGAGCCGGTCCGCCTCCAGCACCGCCGCGAGGTCGACCGTGCCGGTCGGCTCGGGCACCGTCGCGAGCGCGGCCTCGATGACGGGCACGATGTCGAGGAACGCGAGACGCCGGGCGTGGAAGGCGTGCACCGCCTGCTCGTTCGCCGCGTTGAAGACTGCGGGCCGGGTGCCGCCCGCCGCG
Organism: Amnibacterium sp.; assembly: GCF_051956055.1. Lineage (NCBI taxonomy): Bacteria > Bacillati > Actinomycetota > Actinomycetes > Micrococcales > Microbacteriaceae > Amnibacterium > Amnibacterium sp. Next base: position 4,118 of record NZ_JBQCGC010000105.1, on the reverse strand, counting down.
CCGACGGCCTTGGCGAGCGCGACGGCGGGGAAGGCGTCGTCGTCGAGCGGCTCGAAGGTCCACGACTGCGCGGTCGTCCAGTCGATCGGCAGCCCGGCGTCGGCGACCCGGTGGGGGTGGTCGAGCGCGAGCGAGATCGGGAGCCGCATGTCCGGCGGCGACGCCTGCGCGATCGTCGCCCCGTCGACGAACTCGACCATGGAGTGCACGATCGACTGCGGATGGACGACGACCTCGATGGCGTCGAACGGCACGTCGAACAGCAGGTGCGCCTCGATCACCTCGAGCCCCTTGTTCACGAGCGTCGCGGAGTTCGTGGTCACCATGAGCCCCATCGACCACGTGGGGTGCGCGAGCGCCTGCTCCGGCGTGACGTCGCGCAGCTCCTCGCGCCGCCTGCCGCGGAACGGACCGCCGGAGGCGGTGACGACGAGCCGCCGCACCTCGCCGCGGGCCCCCGAGGCGAGGCACTGGTGGATCGCCGAGTGCTCGCTGTCGACCGGCACGACCCGGCCGGGCGCCATCATCGGCTTGACCACGGGACCGCCGATGATGAGCGACTCCTTGTTCGCGAGCGCGAGCACCGCGTGGGTCTCGAGCGCGGCGATCGTCGGCCCGAGTCCCGCCGCCCCGGTGATGCCGTTCACGACGACGTCGGCCTCGACGTCGCGGACGAGCGCCTCCGCCTCCGTGGTCCCCTGCGCGACCGCGCGCACGCCGAACCGCTCCGCCTGCTCGTCGAGCAGCGCCCGGTTGCGCCCGGCGGCGAGACCGACGACCTCGAACCGCTCGGGGTTGCGGGCGATCACGTCGAGCGTCTGCGTCCCGATCGAGCCGGTCGAGCCGAGCAGCAGGACCCGCCTCCGCTCAGCCACGGGGCGCCACCGGCTCGTGGTGGACCGGGAAGTTCACCGAGTTGGCGATGAAGCAGAGCCGGTTCGCCTCCGCGTGCAGCGAGTCCGCGAGCGCGCGCTGCGACTCGTCCGCGAGCTCGACGCGGGGGTGCAGGTCGACGCGGGTGAAGTGCCCGGCGTCGTCCGGGGTGACGACCATCTGCCCGGTGGCCTCGTCGGCGTAGCCCGTCACGACGACGCCGTGCTTCACGGCGACGTGCAGGTACGACAGGAGGTGGCACTCGGCGAGCGCCGCGAGCAGGAGCTCCTCCGGGTTCCAGCGGTCGGCGTCGCCGCGGAACGGGGTGTCGGCGGAGGCGAGCAGGTCGGGTTTGCCGTCCACCCGCAGGACCACGGTCCTGCCGTAGTCGCGGTAGCCGGTCGTGCCGGCGCCCCGGTTCCCCGTCCACTCCGCCTCGAGCGCGTACGAATGCTCGGATGCCACGCCCGCAGCGTAGGCGGTCCGCTCAGCGCAGGCGCTCGGCGGAGCAGCGACTCAGTTGTGGGAGTCGGCGAGGATGTCGATGACGAACACCATCGTGTCGGTGCCCTTGATCGTCCCGTCCTGGCTGCCCTTCGAGCCGTAGCCCTCCGACGGCGGCACGATCGCGACGACCTGCGAGCCCACCTTCTGGCCGACGAGCGCCTTCCCGAAGCCGGTCACGACCTGCGTCGTGGCGAAGGTGGTCGGGCTCTTACCCCACGACTGGTCGAAGACCGTGCCCGTCCGCCACAGCACGCCCTGGTACTGCACGGTGACCGAGTCACCGCTCTTGACGGTCGCGCCGGTGCCGACCTTGCTGTCCGCGATCTGGAGCGTCTTCGGCGGGTCGGTCGCGGGGATCTTCACGGTCGGCGCGCCGTCCGAGCCCAGCGTCACCTTCGGGAAGCCGCTCGGCAGCGCCTTCGAGGCGCCGGTGGCCCTGGTCGGCGAGTGCCCGTAGATGGTCGCGACGAAGACGATCGAGTCGCCACCGCCGACGCCGATCTGCTCCGACCCGGCGGTGCCGAACGCCTTCGCGGCGGGGATCACGGTCGCGACGGTGTCACCCTCCTTGGCGCACACGATCGCCTGGGCGAAGCCGGGCAGCACCTGCGTGCCGTCGACGGGGAACACCTGCCGGGAGCCGGAGGTCCATCCGCGGCTGTCGATCTTCTTGCCGGTCTTCGCGTCGTACATGGCGTAGGCGAGGGTCACGCTGTCGCCCTGCTTCGCCTCCGCCCCGCTGCCCGCGGTGACCGTCGTGCGCTCGGTGCTGGTCACCGTCGTCGGGGTCGGGAACGAGACCTTCGGCTCACCGCTGCCGGAGGCGGTGACCTTGACCGCGTCGGACGCGGACCCGGAGGGCGGGCACGCCAGCGGCGCCGCGCTCGCCGCGGTGGACGCCGACGAGGCCGACGAGGACGACGGGGACGACGACGTCTTCGGCGAGGAGGCCGCGCAGCCCGCGAGCAGGACGATGCCGCTCACGGCGGCGAGAGCGGGCAGGAGCCGACGGGGAGGACGCACCGAAGCATCCTGAGCCATTCGAAGGTCCCTGCCGCGCGGCGCACCCGAGTTCTTAGACTGTGCTCGTGACTTCCGTGCTGCCGCAGCCCTCCACCGACGACGCCCTCACGGGCAGGAGGATCGTGACGGAGGTGCCCGGCCCCCGCTCCCTGGCGCTGCACGAGCGCCGCCTGAAGGCCGTCCCGGTCGGGGTGAGCAGCACCCTGCCCGTCTACATCACGAAGGCGCACGGCGCCGTGATCGAGGACGTGGACGGGAACCGGTTCCTCGACCTGGGCGCCGGCATCGGGGTGACCACGATCGGGCACACCGACGACGCGGTCGTCGCCGCCGCGAAGGCGCAGCTCGGCGACTTCCTGCACACCCTGTTCACGATCACCCCGTACGAGTCCTACGTGCAGGTGGCGGAGCTCGTCGCCGAGCGCACGCCGGGCACGTTCGCGAAGAAGACGGTCCTCGTGAACTCCGGGGCGGAGGCGGTCGAGAACGGCGTCAAGATCGCGAGGAAGTTCACGCGGCGCCGGGGCGTCGCCGTGCTCGAGCACGGCTACCACGGCCGGACGAGCCTCACGATGGCGATGAACTTCAAGGCGATGCCGTACGGCTCGGGGTTCGGCCCGTTCCCCGGCGACGTGTACCACGCGCCGAACTCGTACCCGTTCCGCGACGGACTGAGCGGCGAGGAGGCCGCGGCCCGCACGATCGGCTACCTCGAGAAGCACGTCGGGGCCGAGGACCTCGCGATCCTCGTCGTCGAGCCCATCCAGGGCGAGGGCGGCTTCCACACGCCCGCCGACGGCTTCCTGCCCGCGCTCCAGCGCTGGGCGAACGCGAACGGCGTCGTGATCGCCGCGGACGAGATCCAGAGCGGCATGGGCCGCACGGGCGCGTGGTTCGCGAGCGAGCACTTCGGCTTCGAGCCCGACCTCGTCTTCTTCGCGAAGGGCATCGCCGGTGGGCTCCCGCTCGCCGGCGTGACCGGCCGCGCCGAGATCATGGACGCGGCGCAGCCGGGTGGCCTCGGCGGCACCTTCGGCGGCAACCCGGTCGCCGCCGCCGCGGCGGTCGCGGTGATCGAGCAGATCGAGGCGCAGGACCTCCTGGCCGCCGGCCGCAGGATCGAGGCCCGGCTCCGCCCGGCGCTCGAGGCGCTCGCGCGGGACTTCGACGTGATCGGCGACGTGCGCGGCAAGGGCGCGATGCTCGCGATCGAGCTCGTCGAGCCGGGCACCAGGGACACGACGAAGGTCCCGAACGCCGCCGCGGTCAAGCGCATCGCCGACTACGCCGCACAGCACGGCGTGCTGATCCTCACGGCGGGCACCTGGGGCAACGTCATCCGCTTCCTGCCCAGCCTCGTCATCACCGACGAGCAGCTCGACGACGCGCTGTCGGTCTTGCGCGAGGCGCTCGGCACGCTCTGATCAGGGCCGCGGGGACGGCAGCCGGACGCGCCCCGGAGTCCCCTCCGGAGGGATCAGGACCACGTCGTCGGGGTGCCCGACCGGCGGCAGGAGCTCGGCGACAGCGAGCAGCGTGCGCACGTCCCCCGGTCCGCACCCGTCCACGAGCACCGGGTGCTCCGCCCGGAGCGCCCCCAGCGCGCGCCATGCCCCCTGCCAATCGGCGGGTGACCCGACGAGCGCCGTCGTCGGCCCCACCGCCTCCGGCAGGTCGCCCGCAGGCAGCACCGTCCATCCCGCGTCGGTGAGCCG